>CAJOPK010000168.1 GCA_905236255.1 uncultured Selenomonadaceae bacterium
AGCAGAGTTGTTCCGTTTTCGTCCGTAATATCAACCGGGCAAAAAGTCCAGCCGTTTATCTCGATAGTTTTGCGATGATCCGCCGTGTTATATCTGCCGCCGTCGTAGTAAGTATTCGTTTCAATGATGGAAGCATTGGGAAGGCGGGAAGACATAAGTTCTTTTACCCAAGGACGAGGAATGATATTCGGTCCGTGAGGTTCGCCCGTATGAAGTTTAACCGCAACTTTACCGGCAAGAATGCCTTTTACACGGTCAAAGATTTTGACAAGTCCCGCAGCCGAAAGGTCGCGAGTAAAATAGACGAACGATTCCGGACTTGTACGCCGATCATAGGGTACATAATGATCTCCGCCGGTACCGGGAACAGCTTTTTGATTCATGTTGGTTACCTCATTTCCGTTTGCCGCACCGACGTAATCGGGCAAGGCGGTTACAGCCGCCGCAACTCCCGCCGGTTTGATGAAACCTCTTCTTGTAAGTCCGCTCTTTATAATTCATCCCACTGAAAAAAATATGTAGTTTACTCCTCCATTTCGCCGAAGCAGACGCGCAACACATTCGGAATATCCAATTCCCAAAATCCTGCATCATAGGCAATGTGTTCCACACGAAATTTTTCGGGAATATTTTCTTTGTAAGTCGCCAAAGTACGAATAAACGCCGCTCCCGTAGGTGTTGTGAGTTCCTTTTCCGCTCCCTGATGATAAAGTAATCTGAAGAAAACTAATCAACGGAAATCAATTCATAACGATTGTTACCCATTCCCAATTCTTTCATGGCAGTGAGTTGCCGCAACCCTTCGCGACTCTCAATACGCTTAATCAAGTCAGTTTTACGCGAATCGTCCAGGTTATATACCATATCCACAGAGGCTTGGTCAATGGCAAGAATATCGGTGGAAGCCATCATACCGAGATCGGGAATAACCGGTTCTGCCGCCGATGTTCCGGCACAATCACAGTCAACCGACATTCTGCGAAGTACATTCAAAAAAGTAATTTGTTGACCGAAATGATCGCAAATTGCTTTGCCGCTGTCCGCCATAAGCTCCATAAACAAACCGCCCGTCACCCATTTGCCGTAATCCTGAAGACCGTGAACTTGACGCTTTCCGACTTTACCGCTTGCACAACCGATGGCAATATTTTTCAAACTGCCGCCGAAACCGCCCATTGCATGACCTTTAAAGTGAGTCAAGACGACAAGAGAATCATAATTTGTCAAATGACTTCCCATTGCAACTTCTTTAAGATGAAAACCGCCGTTTACCGGGAAATTAACGTCGCCGTCTTCATCAATAATATCAACCGGACAAAAAGTCCAACCGTTTGTCTGCAAAGTTTGTCTGTGGCTCGCGGTATTTGAACGTGCGCCGCCGTAAGCAACATTTGCCTCAATAATGGTTGAATCGGGAATTTGTGCTTGAAATGTCTGTACCATATCACGGGGCAAAATATTCGGTCCGTGCGGTTCGCCCGTATGGAGTTTAACCGCAACTTTGCCGCGAATGCCGGAGTTTACCTTTTCATAAAGTTTGATAAGATGTTCCGCGTCGATATGCTTTGTGAAATAGACTGCCGATTTATCGCCGGTTTCGGCAACTGTTTTCGCGGAACCGGATTTGCTTTCCCGTGAATGTGCCTGTGCTTGTGTCTTTGACGCTTGTTGCTCGCCGCAACCGCTGACCAAACCGGTTATTCCCGTCAGCCCGACTCCGGTTAAGGCAACTCCCGCCATTCTCATAAAATTGCGTCTTGATATATCTGACATTGATATTTTCCTCCCGACTAAACTTCATACTTAAAAAAGCCGTTTTCCAACAGGAATTTTTCTGCCTCACGTGCCATGACGGTAACATCTGTTCCGTTCTTTCCGATAATAAAAGTGAACAAGTTGGTTTTGACGGTGAAAAAAACAAAGGGCATAAGCGACATATCGCAACCGATACCATGGGCAATACCGAAAAATCAAAATCGGTCGTTATTTTTTCTTGGCTGCTTTTGCCGCTTCGCGTTCGGCTTTTTGAGCGGACTTTTCCTTTTCGCGAGCGGCTTTTTGAGCAAGTTTTTCTTTTTCGCGGGCGGCTTTTTCCTGATCTCTCAAAGCCTTTGCTTCACTTCTTTCCTTTGCGCGTTGAGCTTTCGGATCCACTTCGACATAAGTAAGGTCGCGGAAAGTGGCGAGAGAATTTTTAAATTCGTCAACGGTTTTTGCGTTAATCACATCATTCAAAAGCTGAACCGACCAACAATGATTTCCGGGAGTGCGGAAAAATGCTATAACCTGCTGCGAATCGGCAGTTGCCACGCCGTCAATTTTTCCGTCGCCGTCTTCATCGACTTCAACTTCTCTTGCGGTATAAGCAATAATCGCTCTGTTGCCCTTCGTCAAATTTGTAAATTCGACTCTTTCGTAAGCACCGGAATTTTTCAATTTGTCGATATAAGCAACAATGATATTGTCTTTGTCCTTGTTAAAATCCGGAACGGCATTTGTGTTGAAGGCATCGGCCGTAATGATGAAACCGTATTTCACATGGATTCCTTCATTTTCAAAGACGAGCATTTCCCCACGCCTTGACGTGTCGAATGAAGGATTCATTACGACGGCCAGCGGCTTAACCGGAACATTGAGCGAATAGCCGAAAGCATTGCTTGTGTATTCTTCGGCAAAAACCGTTGCCGTCATCATCAACAATGCAACAATCGTCAAAAATAATTTTCTCATGACAGATTTAACCTCCATAATTTACATTTTAAAAATATTCCTTCAAAATTTTAAGGAATACGTTTTCTGTCAAAATTCTGATTTTCCTGCAAAGAAGGCAGTCGAAGAATGATTTTGACGAAAATACTTCCTTCATCGGGAAGAAAATTTTTTCCCGGTGAAAAAATTTTGAGTAAATCCGGGAACTTTTGAAAATACGATTTGAAAAATTTTGAGTAAATCCGGGAACTTTTGAAAGTACGATTTGAAAAATTTTGAGTAAATCCGGGAACTTTTGAAAGTACGATTTGAAAAATTTTGAGTAAATGCAGGAACTTTTGAAAGTCGGGCGAATAAAAGGCAAACAGGTATTTGAGGCAGTGACCGGTCGATAAATTTTGCAAA
>CAJOPK010000169.1 GCA_905236255.1 uncultured Selenomonadaceae bacterium
GGAATTTCAGATAAATCAGCGAACTCCGAACCGTTGTCGGCTGTTATCGACTTAAAAATTTTACAAAAGTTACGGCACAATAAAATTTGAGATTCTGCAGAGCAGTTGCTACATATGCTGCTTTTTTACCTCAAGCGCGTCATTCTTTCAACAGACGATGCCTGTAATTTTCAAAAAAAACTTGCAAAAAAATTGAATGTATTGTAGACTATGCAAGGTCTTTCGTTCAATCGAAAGGTCTGATGCGGCGCCTTCGTCAAGCGGTTAAGACACCGCCCTCTCACGGCGGGTTCAAGGGTTCGAATCCCTTAGGCGTCACCAATCTTGAAATTATTGCAGTTAAAATAGATTTTCCCGACCCTTGCAGTCGGGTTCTTTTTTTGCGAAAACTTTTCCTTTCCGGTTAAATCGAAAACAAAAAAGACCTTGCCGAAAATCGGCAGGGTCTTTTAGTTTATGCGGATCGAATTTATTTTAGAATTGGAATACCTGCAAAGAGTTCTGCAGACCTTGCGCAAGTCTTGCAAGTTCGTCACTGGCGGACGCAATTTCTTCCGCAGATGCGGATTGCTGTTCGGACGCGGCAGATACGCTTTCCATTTCGGTGGAAACTTTTCCGCCGGCATCGGAAATCTTTTGAGATTTCGTCTTGATGTTTTCGGTCGCATCCGCTATTGCGGCAAGCTCGGTGACCATGTTGCGCGCTTCCGTTGCAACATTGTCGGAGGCAAGACGAATCTTTTCAAACGTATCGCGCAGTCTTTCGACGGACTGTGTACCTTCTTTAACCGCCGCATTACCTTTTTGCATGGAATCGACCGCCGCGGTTGTGTCTTCCTGAATATCGGAAATGAGCGTACCGATCTTTTGAGCCGCTTCCTGTGATTCTTCGGCAAGTTTGCGAACCTCTTCCGAAACGACCGCGAATCCGCGACCGTGTTCGCCGGCGCGCGCCGCTTCGATAGCCGCGTTGAGCGCGAGGAGGTTTGTCTGTTCCGCAATGCTGCTGATCGCTTCGACGATTTGACCGATTTCCTGTGAACGTTTTCCGAGTTTATCTACCGTCGCCGCAGAACTGTTGACGATCTGTTCGACGCTGATAATCTGATTGACGGCGGTTTCTACCGCTTCGCCGCCGGCGGATGCCTGCGTATTGGACTCCGCCGCATGACCGGAAACGGAATCGGCAGTTTTTTGGAGGAGATTGATGGAGTTCATCGCACCGTCGATAGCTTCCATTGCATCGCCGACATCCTGTTGCTGTTCGACGACCGCGCTGGCGGAAGTTGTGACGGATTGCGCAACCTGTTCGGACGCTTGCGCGGATTGATGTGCGCTTGCCGTAAGTTCTTCGGAAGATGCGGCAAGTTGCTCCGCAGACACGCTGGTCTGACGCATGAGGTTGTTGATGGTGGAACGCATTTTTTCAACACCGGCTTCGAGTACGCCGAATTCGTCGCCGCGATCTTCCGGAGCTTCTTTCGCCGGACGGAAATCGCCGCTTTCGAGTCTGCTGAAGAGTTTCATAAGGCGATCCAACGGATTGGTGATGCCTTTAATAATTACAAAGCTGACCGCAACGAGGAGGAGCGCAACGATAACGCACGCAATAATCATCTGGAGAACGGTCGTCTGTATGTCTTCCTCACTCTTTTTCATCATTTCGCCGGCATGCTCTATAACATCCGCCTGCAAGTCCGCGCAAACCGCACCCAAGGAAACGGCTTTCGGCATTACATTATCCTCATAGAAATCCATCGCCGTATTTCTGTGATTTGCCATGGCCATTCTGTCGGTTGCGGCATCCGCCGGCGGTCTCATCGCAAGAGATTGAGATGCAGCCTTTACAAATTCTTCCGTATCTTTTCTTATGGGTGCAAGTTGAGCAGTCAACGCCGCATCGTCACCGACGATTTTGGCATATTCTTCCATTGCAGCCTCGCCTTCCTTGATTGCGGTGTTGAACTTTTCCTGACGAGATTGGAACAACGCCGGATCATCGGAGAGCGGAGCCATTGCCGCTTGAATCTGCGCATATCTTACGTTATAGCGCACCCTGCCGACGTTGTAAATCGCTTGGAAGTACTTACTGTACATCGTCTCCAGTTTACTCTTGGCTTCGTCAACGGCAGCGTAGCCGATCATTCCCAAAATTGCCGTACAAATCAAAGCCACGATGTCAAGAATCAGTAACTTGTACGCCACTTTCATGTTGTTCATCCACTGCATAAAACAATCCCCTTTCTTTTTTGCGGCATGAAATCATTACCAATTCGCGCTCAAAAATTTTTACGGCAACCTTCGCGCCGGTCGTTGCCAACCGCACATAAAAAAGCAAAATAAAAATTTGGCAGATAATATCACACTTGCCGGAATTTGTCCGGATTTTTTTCAAAAAATATATTGAGGCGAAATTCCGCAACAACCGGATACTTGACATTCAAAAATATTTGTGCCGCCGATTTTTTTTGCGCAATAATGACTTTTGTAAACCGGTGTGTTATACTTGCCGCCGGTATACTTTTTATTTTTTGGGAGGAGATATTTTTGAAGTACATGACCGGAAATGAAATCCGTGAGGCATATTTGGAATTTTTCGCAAAAAAGAAAGGACATTTGAGAATGGAGAGCGCGTCGTTGATTCCCAAAGACGATCCGACGCTTTTGATGATCGGGGCCGGAATGGCTCCCTTTAAAGCATTTTTTACCGGAAAGGTTAAGCCGCCGCGCACAAGAATTACGACCTGTCAAAGATGCGTTCGTACCGGCGACATTGAAAATGTCGGCAGAACCGCACGTCACCATACATATTTTGAGATGCTCGGAAATTTTTCTTTCGGCGATTATTTCAAAGCCGAAGCAATTCCCTGGGCTTGGGAATTTTTGACGGAAGTTTGCGGACTTCCCCGCGAAAAACTTTGGGTTTCCATTTATCCGAATGACGAC
>CAJOPK010000170.1 GCA_905236255.1 uncultured Selenomonadaceae bacterium
CAAAAATATTTCCGGTCAAATTTTTATAAAGTCCGAAGAAATTTCCAAAATTCTGCAACCGGCGCGTTCAAGATCATGGGCAAAATCCGAAGCCGTTCCGTCAAAATTTACGTCAAATTCCACACTTCCGCTCATTCTTCTGACAAAAACATCGTTGACGGAATCGGAAACCGCCCGGATTGTTTTGTCGGCATCGGTCAAAGTTCCGCCCAATATTGAAAAAGTACTTTCGGTAACAAGCAAAGTTATGTGACGTTCGACTTTTGCGGCGGAATTTAAAGCGGCATTTGAAATTTCCGATCCGGCACGCCGGGCAGCCATCTTCAAAGCTCCGCTCTCCGCATTTGCCGTAAACATTCCCACATCGCCGACATAATTTCCGGCATGAACAATTTCACCGGTATTCACTCCGATTAACCTGCTTGACAATGTTACATAGCCGGAAGAATTGCCGGAAGTTTTTACTTCGACCGCAACAAGCAGATCGACATGAAAATCATTCGCCAGAGTTTTGCGAAGTTTGGCATCGTTTTCGGCGGAATTTATCCGTTTCGTGACGGCTTTTTTTATCTGCGTCAAATCAACCGTCCGGGTAAATCCCTGTTTTTGAAGCGCGGACAAAATTTCATTTTCGACGACCGGATATTCGTTTCCGTTTGAATCGCAGGCAATTACCGCAATTCTGGGACTGTCGGAATTGTTTTCGATAACGGCTTTTTTCTGCAATTTGTTCATAAGGCGGGTTTGAACCGCATCGGAATTTACGTTTGCTTTAATGTCCACGACAAAAAGCCCGTTTTCGACACGCTTTGAAACAATTTCGTACCCGGAAATAAAGCCTTCGCTGTCCGCCGCAATTTCATCGTTAATGACCTGTTTGTTTTGGACGAGAGTTTTTGCGGAAATATTTGCGCCTACTTCCCGCTCAATCGCCGCCCTCATCGCATTGTGAAGGGCATTTCTTTCGGTCGTTCCGCGTCCGCTTGAAAAAACTGTGGCGGCATCGCAATTTCCGAAATTTATAAGTGTTGAGAGAATTATTCCCGCCAAAATTTTTTTCATAAAATCGACTCCTTTTTATTTCAATAGGGAAACAAGTTACCGGGTTAGCGGCAAAATTCTCCGATAACCTTGTCCCCTGTTTCCCTATTTATCTATTTCCCTATTTCCCTACTTATCTATTTCCCTACTTATCTATTTCCCTATTTCTTATTTAAGCATCGCAAGCATTGTACCTGCCGCAACCGCCGTGCCGATAACGCCGGCAACGTTCGGCCCCATCGCATGCATGAGGAGATAATTTCCGGGTTTCGCTTTCATGCCGACAACCTGACTGACACGGGCAGCCATCGGAACTGCCGAAACGCCCGCCGAACCGATAAGCGGATTTACTTTGCCGCCGGTAGCCTTACACATAATTTTGCCGAAAATCAATCCGCCGGCAGTGCCGCCCATGAATGCGACAAGTCCCAAGCCGATTATCAAAAGCGTATCCGCGCGCAGGAAACTTTCCGCGCTCATCGTCATGCCGGTACCCGTTCCCAAGAAAATGGTAACAATGTTGATAAGGGAATTTTGTGCGGTATCGGAAAGACGATCGGTAACGCCGGACTCTCTGAAAAGATTTCCGAGCATCAAACAACCGAGAAGTGCCGCAATCGGCGGAAGGAGCAGGCTGATAAAGATTGTGGAAACAATCGGGAAAACAACGCGCTCAAATTTCGTGACCGGACGCAATTCGGTCATGACAATTTCGCGCTCTTTTTGTGTTGTCATAAGTTTCATGATCGGCGGCTGAATCAGCGGAACAAGTGACATATAAGAATATGCCGCAACCGCTATCGCGCCGAGAAGATGCGGAGCAAGTTTTGTTGAAAGATATATCGACGTGGGACCGTCCGCACCGCCGATAATTCCGATTGCCGCCGCCTCATGAACATTGAAACCGACAAGCATCGCGCCGCCGAGCGCAACGAATACGCCGATCTGCGCCGCCGCCCCCAAAAGCAAAGTCGAAGGACGCGCCAAAAGCGGGCTGAAATCGGTCATCGCGCCGATTCCCAAAAAGATCAGCGGCGGGAAAATTTCGTTTGTGATACCGAAATTTATCGCCTTCATTACGTTCATTTCTTCGCCGAAAAATCCGGTGTTCGGAAAGTTTGCAAGTATGCAACCGAACGCAATCGGCCCCAAAAGGAGCGGCTCAAATTCTTTTACGAATGCCATGTATAAAAGCAAAAGTCCGACAAGGATCATAATTCCGTTGCCTGCGGTAAACGCCGAAAATCCGCTGTCGTTCCAGACGGATTGAAGCGATACCGAAAAAGCATTTACAAATTCCACTCAAATCCCTCCTTAACCCTGATTCCGGGCGTTTATGTGTGAAGTTTCACTCCACAGCGTATGCTCGTGATGCAAAATATGTACGGCGTGAATGTGTCCGGAATATCCGTAAGCCGTTATCGCTGCGGAAATTGCCGCAATGACTTCCGGAGAAATTCCCTCCTCAATGACCGGTTCCGGTTCGGGCGGTGCAACTTGTGCAACCGGTGCCGGAGCGGGTTCTTCTTTCTTCTCCGGCTCTTTGGTCGGATCCACTGCGTGAATAAGTCTGATCAGAAAACTGAGTGAAATCAAAACTATAAACACGACCGTCATGTTAATCGTCATGATTATCAACGGATTTGTCGTTACGGGATGTCCCATTTTTTTAATCACCTCATGTCAAAAAAATTCTCATACGCCGCGCATTATAGCACAAATTAAAAAATGCAACACAAATTTTTGAAATTTGTTGAATTTTTCCCCATGACATATCTCCGAAACCTTCCGCAGGCAGAAATGACGCTTATAAATCGTTCAATATTTTTTGTGAAACACCGGCACCGCCACGCAAAAAATTTTTTAAATCACTTCGGACATAATACGAGCGTTTTCCGTTGCCGAAAATCCCGGCGAGAATTTCTTCAAAGCCTCAACCGCCTTGTCAAAAGAATTTGCCAAAACCAATTCGACGCGATTTCCCAAAAGTTTTTTTGCCTGCCGGAATACAAGCGAATAATCCGCACCGGAAGTCACCAAAACATAAGACGAGGCCAAATCCGAATGAGCCGCCCCGACAATTTCCGCAAGCGAAGGGGAATTTTCGTTGCTGCCGGAAACCAAAACCGACGCGCCGGCATCCTGCAAAATTTGAGCCTCTTCCGAATTTTTTGC
>CAJOPK010000171.1 GCA_905236255.1 uncultured Selenomonadaceae bacterium
GAAACGCGATAAATTTGCCTCGTCCAATGCCGCATCAATTTCGTCCATCACGCAAATTGAGTGCGGCTTGAATTTCACCGCCGCAAATAAAAGCGCAATAACCGTCAAGGCCTTTTCTCCGCCGGAAAGCATTGTCAATTCCTGAGTTTTCTTGTTCGGCATACGAACTTTTATTTCAATTCCGCTGTTTAAAATATCGTTTTCATCAACAAGCTTGAGTGAGGCATTACCGCCGCCGTTCATCTCAAAAAATACATCGCCGAAAAGTTTGTTGATTGCGGAAAATGCCGCTTCAAATTCTCCGGCAATTTTTTTGTCGGTTTCGGCAAGGAGTTTTTCAAGATTTTTTTTCGCGTCGGTCAAATCGGAAGTCTGCCCGGATAAAAATTCGTGACGACTTTTGACTTCCCGAAATTCTGCGGCGGCTGCGGTATTTATTGCTCCGAGCCCGGCAATTTCCGAAGAAATTTCTTCCCGGCGGCGTTTCGGATTTTTTACCGAAATTTCGCCGATTTCTTCAACGGCGGCTTGAATGTCTTCGGAAAATCCGATTTCGTCAAGCAAAATTCTGAACTCTGCCGAATTGACTTCAATATCCCGGATTTGCCGCCGGATTTTGTCAAGTTTTCTGCCGGACTCTTTTGCGGATTTTTCCGCATCCGAAAGTGCCGTCAAAGTTTCCGCCTTGTCGGCATAAAATTGCCGGTGTTTTTGTTGACCGACTTCGTGCAAAGTTCTCTTTAATGAAGTTTCTTTTTCAAGCCGGCGCAATTCTTCCGACGCTGCGGTAATTTCGGAAATTAAATCTTTTTCTTCATTCCGCGCCCAATTTACGTCGTCCGTCGCCGAATTTATTCGCGATTCCAAATTTTCGATTTGAGATTGCAGGCGGATAAGATTTTTTTGACATTCTTCAACTTTTTCCGCCGGCTCTTCCAAGCCGGATTCGGCAAGTTCAATTTTTCCGGCAAGTTCGCTGTCCTCGATTTTAAACGATTCGATTTTTTCGGAAGTCAATTTGATTTTTGCGGAAAAATCTGCAAGCGCAATTTTTAACTCCCCGCGTCTTTTTACAATTTCTTCAATCTTTTGAGTTTGATCTCCCGTCAAATTTTTCGACGAATTTAAAGCGGTCAATCTGTTGCTCAAAACTTTTTCCGCAGCCTCGACCTTTGCCCGGACTTCCGCCGATTTTACGGTCAAGTCGGAAATTTTCTTGTTAAAAATTTCAATCTCGCCGGAAACGTCCGCAAGATTTTTTTCGACGGCTTTTATCGAAATTTCAACGTCCGAAATACTTTTTCGGAGCGCGTCACATTGCCTGTTCAATACGTCAATTTCACCGACGCGACTGACCAAATTAAATTCCCGCGCCTGAATACTGCCGCCGGTCAATGCGCCGCCGGCACTCATTACTTCACCTTCAAGGGTGACGATTTTTATTTTGCGCGTCTTTGAAATCTCAAAAGCCGTGTCCATATTGTCGACAATCAAAGTTTTTGAAAGGAGATAATCTGCAACCTTGCGAAATTTTTCATCGACTTTCACAAGCTGATTGGCAAAGCCGACAACGCCCGGAAAATTTATCGGACTTTCCGGCATGGGCGGGCGAATTGTGGTCAAAGGCAAAAAAGTCGCTCTGCCGATTTTTTCCCGTTTCAGAAATTCGACCGCCGATTTTGCGACAAATTCATTTTCCGTAACAATATTTTGAACTCCTCCGCCCAATGCCGTTTCAACCGCCGCAGAATATTCGCCGGGAACTTCCAAAAGTTCACCGACCGCGCCGCAAATTCCGCTCCGCCAATTTTCCCGGCTTTTCAAAACGGCTTTAGGCGCACGGGCATAACCTTCATAACCCGCCTGCATATTTTTCAGGATTTTCAATCGACCTTCCCGTTCGGTAAGTCTTTTGTTTAAATCGTCGATTTGATTTTTCAAGTTTTCGCGACCGCCGGACATTTCGGATTTTCTTTTCAAAAATTCGACTCTTTCCGCCGTCGCCGAATTTAAATCCCGGTTTATTTTTTCAAGTTCGCTTTGAAGTTCGGAAACTTCACTTTCGGCGGCGGAAACTTCTTCCGCGATCTGCAATTCAAATTCTTCCCGGTTTTTTTGTGAACTTTCTATTGTTTCAAGATCGTGATTTAAAATCTCAATCGTGCTTTTTGTTTCGATTTCTTTTGCGGTCAATTTTGCCGACAAATTTTGAGCGGAAGAAATTTCTTCAAGCAAACTTCTCCGGCGCAAATTTAAATCGGTTGCGATTTTTTTTGCCGATTCAAAAGCCGCAGTCTTTTCGGAAAGTTCATTTTCCAGCCGGGTCAATTCGATTTTTGCCCGTTCCAAAGTTTTTTGGTTTGTTTCGAGTTCGTCGAGAAGTGCGGACTGTTTTTGTTTGAGTTGCGTATGCATTGAAGTATTCATTTCCCGGCGTTCCCGGAGTTTTGCGATCTTTGCGGAATTTTCTTCCAAATCCCGGCGAAGTTTTTCGTTTTCGTCGGCTTGATTGTGCATTTCCCGCTCAATGTTTTGAATTTCTTCATTCAGCTTTTCCGATTGACTTTCGGAAGTTTCAAATTCCCGGCGCAAAGTTTCTTCCGAATTTTTAAGTTCGTCAAGATTTTTTTCAACGTCCTCAAGTTCCGAATTTATCAAAATACGCCTTTCCGCCTGCAGGCGAAAATATTTTTGAGCGGCGGCGGCTTGAATTTTGAGCGGTTCGAGCCGATTTTCAAGTTCACCGACAATATCATTCAACCTCAACAAATCGGCTTCGGTTTCGTCAAGTTTTCGGAGAGTTTCGCGCTTTTTCATTCTGTATCCGGTAACGCCGGCAATTTCGTCAAAAAAAGCCCGTCTTTGTTCCGGCTTGGCAAGCAGAAGTTCATCGACTTTATTTTGTCCGATAATCGTAATTCCGGAATCGGCAAACATCGCAACAACGTCTTTTACGCGGGCAATATCGTCATTTATTCTGACTTCCGAATCGCCGGAACGAAAAATTTGCCGGGAAACCGTGATATTTTCCGAATTTTCGTTTTGCAAGTTCAAAGTAACTTTTGCCGTGTTGCAGGGCTTGCGTTTTTCCGTGCCGTTAAAAATCAGATCTGCGGATTTTGCGGCGCGCATTGTCCTCGAATTTAATTCGCCGACAACCCAGCGGAGAGCATCGGCAATATTGCTTTTGCCGGAGCCGTTCGGGCCGACAATTCCGGTCAAGCCGTTGCGAAATTCTATGTCGGTTTTATCCGCAAAAGATTTAAATCCGTTAATCGAAAGTTTCTTTAAAATCAAAATTTCAACTCCAAATTTTTTTTGGAAAACCGAACTTAATAACCGGTTCCCTGTTCAGCCGGCAACTTATCTCCGTCCGGGAGGATTCATTCCCCGATTCATTTGTCC
>CAJOPK010000172.1 GCA_905236255.1 uncultured Selenomonadaceae bacterium
GGCTCGTCAAATACCGTTTTGCATTTGACGGCGATAGCAAAAGAGGCCGGTATTGAAATTCCGGCGACTCTCTTTGACGAAATTTCGCGCAGAACTCCTTATATTACAAAACTCAGTCCCGCCGGAACTCACCATATGCAAGACTTGGAGGAAGCGGGCGGCATTACGGCGGTTATGCACGAACTTGCAAAGAAAAATATTCTTCACCTCGACGCACTCACGGTTACCGGCACGGTTGCCGAAAGAATCGAAGGTGCGGAAATCGAACGTCCGGACGTTATTCACGGCGTTGAAAATCCTTACAGACCGACCGGCGGAATTGCAATTTTGCAGGGAAATCTTTGCCCGGATTATGCCGTCGTAAAAGCGTCGGCTGTCAGTGAAGATATGCTCGTTTACAAAGGAACGGCGCGCTGTTTTAATTCGGAAGAAGAAGGCGTTAATGCAATTATGGACGGCAAAATTCATGACGGCGATGTTGTCGTTATTCGTTATGAAGGGCCGAAAGGCGGGCCGGGTATGCAGGAAATGCTTAATCCGACGGCGGTTATCACCGGAATGGGTTTGAAAGTCGGCTTGATAACCGACGGCAGATTCAGCGGTGCAAGTCAGGGCGCTTGTATCGGTCACATTTCGCCGGAGGCTATGGAAGGCGGCGTTATTGCGCTTATTGAGGACGGCGATATTATTTCCATTGACATTCCGAACAGAAAACTTGAACTTGAAGTAAGTGACGAAGAACTTGCAAAACGCCGGGCGGCTTGGGTTAAACCGGAGCCGAAAATCAAGACCGGTTATCTTGCGCGTTATGCAAAATTGACGACTTCCGCCTCAACCGGCGCGGTCTTGAAAGTATAAAGATGGAAAGGTGGAAAGGTGGAAAGGTGGAAAGTGAATTTAAAAACAGGCTTGCCGAAATTTTGAAACAAGATCAATTTATTTTCGACGCACCGATGAGTGAACACACAACTTTTAAAATCGGCGGCGCGGCGGACGTTTTGATTTTTCCGTCAAGTTTGGAGGAAGTTTCAAAAGTTTTGAAACTCATAAACGAATTTAATATTCCGATCTTTCTTCTGGGCAACGGCTCAAATGTCTTGGTTCGCGACAAAGGTATTCGCGGCGCGGTCGTCAAATTCGACGGAAACTTTTTCGGAAAAATTCGGGCGGAAGGCAATAAAATTATTGTCCAATCCGGTGCAAAATTAAAAGACGTTTCAAATTTTGCGGCGGAACAATCTTTGACCGGGCTTGAATTTGCAATCGGTATTCCCGGAAGTATCGGCGGAGCAATTTTTATGAATGCCGGAGCTTATGACGGCGAAATGAAAAATATTGCCGGAAAAATTAAGGCCGTTACCAAAATCGGCGAATTTGCGGAATTTGCCGGCGAAAGTTTGGATTTGGGCTACAGGCACAGCGTTTTTCAACTCAACGGCTGCGCAATTTGCGAAGTCGAATTAAATCTTGAACCCGGAAACGTTGACGACATAAAAAACAAAATGGCTGACTTTACCGAAAGACGCGAAAGTAAACAGCCTTTGAATTTTCCCAGCGCGGGAAGTACCTTTAAACGTCCGCAGGGATATTTTGCCGGGACTTTGATTGACAAGACCGGATTAAAAGGCTTGAAGGTCGGCGGCGCGATGGTTTCCGAAAAACACGCCGGATTTGTAGTAAATTCCGGAGGAGCAACCGCCGCAGACGTTTTGAATTTGATTGAGGAAGTAAAGCGCAGGGTTTACGAAATGCACGGAGTAACTTTGACTCCGGAAGTTCGCATTGTCGGTGAGGAGTAAAAATTTTCGGCAATCGGAGCCGATTTAAAAGCGGCGGAACAGTTGAATCAGATTGTAAAGGAGGCAAGGCGCTTTCCTCTCCCGATTGAAACGGGGAGTTTCTTGCGCCAATTTCTATGATAGTTTCATGGAATACGACCAACGCCTGCAATATGTATTGCGCTCATTGTTATCGTGATGCCGGCTGTAAAGCATCGGAAGAACTTTCGACGGCTGAGGCAAAAGAACTTTTGAATCAAATTGCCCGCGCCGGATTTAAGATAATGATTTTTTCGGGCGGAGAACCTTTGATGCGTCCGGATATTTTGGAACTTGTAAGACATGCCGCAAATTTAAAGTTGATCCCGGTTTTCGGAACAAACGGAACGCTTATAACTCCGGAACTCGCAAGGGATTTGAAATCGGCGGGAGCAAAGGGAATGGGTATTTCGCTTGATTCGCTCGACCGGGAAAAACATGATAAATTTCGTTCTTTTCCCGGAGCTTGGGAAGGGGCGGTTCGCGGCATGAAAAATTGTCGGGATGCCGGACTGCCTTTTCAGATTCATACAACCGTGATGAATTGGAACAGCCCGGAACTTGAAAAAATGACGGATTTTGCGGTTGAAATCGGAGCAAGGGCGCATCACTTTTTCTTTCTCGTACCGACGGGACGCGCCGCAACGATTGAAGAAGAATCACTGCGCGCGGAAGAATACGAAAATGTTTTGACCCGGATAATGAAAAAGCAAACGCAGGTTTCGATAGAATTAAAACCGACCTGCGCGCCGCAATTTTTGAGAATTGCCGCCGAACTCGGAATAAAGACCCGTTTCGGGCGCGGATGTCTTGCCGGACTTTCATATTGCATAATAAGCCCGCGCGGAAAAGTTCAGCCTTGCGCTTATCTGAATATGGAACTCGGCGATGTCCGCAAAACTCCCTTTGACGAAATTTGGAAGTCGAATGAAGTTTTAAAAACTCTCCGGACTTTGGAATACAAAGGAAATTGCGGAGTTTGCAAATACAAAAACAAATGCGGCGGCTGTCGGGCGCGGGCGGCTTGTTACAATGAAGGCGATTTTATGGAAGGCGAGCCTTGGTGCAATTACGTCGAAAAAATTTGAAATAAAAAGTTCGGAAGTGTTCAAGTCGAAGAATATTTTAAAGAAGTTGAATCAGGAAAAATTTTTGTCAGTGAGGCGGAAAATTCGCCGATTGAGGCTATCGAAAATATTTTGA
>CAJOPK010000173.1 GCA_905236255.1 uncultured Selenomonadaceae bacterium
TAGCGACATCCTTGCCGCTTTATATAATAAACAAGCCCTTTGCCCGAAACCGATCGTCACCGATTTCAAAACAATCGCCGGATCCTCTTGCGATTGCCGCTTAAACTTGCTCATTAACAATTTTTTGAATTACTACTACAAGGAGGTATATATAAATATTTTTAATTTCTCTGCATTACCTGCCTGTCACCAAAATGACATAATCTCTTATGCCGTAAACGAGTCATTTGCCCGCCTTTATTTTTCTTTTTGAGCTATAATATTGTCAAAGTTCCGTGTAAGAATTTTTTCAACTTACAAAATCTTTATCGAACATTTTCCGGGAAAACTTAATAGCAGGAAGGAAAGTTGTTTTTTTTTTTGAAAACTTGCCGGACTCTTGAGGCGATTTCGGAGATTGTTCAACACCGGACGTTTTAAGTTGGAAAGTTGGAAAGTATAAAAAAACTTGCCGGACAAAAATCTTGTCCGGTATAATTTTTGCGACTAATTCAAGGGAGATGGTTCTTGTGAAAAAATTTACGGTTCTGCTCTGCGGCGCAATGTTTGCTTTTTCGTCAGTCGGTTTTGCGGCGGTTGCTCCGGAAAAAATTGCTTTGGGCAAAATCGTTCCGGGAATGACGACGACCGAATTGGTAAATGCCGTCGGTCAACCCAACAGCAAGCGCGGCGACGATTGGATTTACAACAACTTTAAAGTCGAAGTTGATGAAGATCGTCCGAATATCGTCGAAAAAGTTGTCACCCGCAGCGGCGCGCTTGCAACTCCGGACGGCGTTAAAGTCGGTCAAAGCGCCGACGTTCTCAACGGTGCTTACGGAAAAGCGGACGACGTTGATGTTGAACGCGACGGTACAGAGTACGAATATTTCAGCACGGATCGCACCAAAAAAATAACCTTCAAAGTTTTCAACGGAATCATCGAAAAAATTTCCTGCAAGATTTTCGATTGAAAATTTGACGGGTAACCGAAATTAAATTTCGTAGAGATCGTCGGAAAGAGTCCGGCGATTTTTTTTGTCGGCAATTGTATCGGCAATTTTTTTTACGCAAGCATGAACGTCTTTTTTTATTTCCTTTCCGAAAAATCTTAAAACCGTCCAGCCTTCCGATTTTAAATGTTCGTTGACCTCCAAATCTCTTTTTATGTTTCCTTCAATTTTCGGAATCCAAAAATCTTGCCGGCTTTTAAAATCTTCCTTCCGATTTTCCCAATCATACCCGTGCCAAAATTCGGAATCACAAAAGACAGCAATTTTCAATTCCTTAAAAACAATGTCCGGGCAACCGAAAATTTCCCGAACATTTTTTCTGTAGCGGAATCCCGCCTGCCAAAGCGCATGGCGCAATTTCAATTCAATTTCCGAATCTTTGTTTCGCACATGACGCATATTTTTTCGCCTTTGTTCCGGCGTAAGTCTGTCCAAAAAAATCAACCTTTTCAATCGTCTTTTGGCTTTGCAACGTCCACCCAACCGGCGGAATCAATATATTTTTCCAGCTCGTCAATCTTAAATCGGGCGGTGCTTTTGTCGTTGCCGGCGGCGGGATAAACAACGTCAAATCTTTTGAGCGATTCGTCCAAATAAATCGGAACGCCCGGATTTACCGCAAACGGACAAACCCCGCCGACCGCATGACCGATATATCCTTCCACTTCATCAACCGGAATCATTTTCGGACGCACGGAAAATTGCGCTTTAAATTTTTTGTTGTCGGTTTTCATGTCGCCGCTCATCAAAATCAAAATCGGCTTTTTATCGACGAAAAACGAAAGAGTTTTCGCAATTCTCCCGACTTCACAATTCAAGGCTTTTGCGGCAAGTTCGGAAGTTGCGGTTGACTCTTCAAATTCTATAATTCTTTCCGGTTCTCCGAGTTCTTCAAAAAATTTTTTTACTTTTTCTATTGCCAAAATTTTCTCCTCCGAAATTTAAAGTGTCTTTGCAATTTCGCGCAGATAATTTGCAAACTCATCTTTCAAATCGTCGCGGCGCAGGGCATATTCGACCGTTGCCTGCAAAAACTCAAATTTATCTCCCAAATCGTAACGCTTGCCTTTGAAATCGTAAGCAACAACGTCGCTCTGTTTTGCAAGGGTATTGAGCGCGTCGGTAAATTGAATTTCGCCGCCTTTGCCGGGAGGAGTTTTTTCGATTATCTCAAAAATTTCCGGCTTGACGATATAACGCCCCAAAACAGCCATAAGACTGGGAGCTTCTTCCGGCGCGGGCTTTTCGACAAGACCTTTTACTTTGACAATATCCGGACGATCCGTCGCAATTCCGTCAACGCTGCCGTAAGAAGAAATTTTATCCCGTTCGACGGTCTGACAGCCCAAAACCGACGCGCCGCCGGTTTCGTTGTAAACTTCAATCATCTGTTTTGTAACGGGGTTGCCGGGACTGTAAATAACGTCATCACCGAGCAATACGACAAAGGGTTCGTCATGCATGAAAGTTTTTGCACAAAGAACGGCATCGCCCAATCCCCGCATATATCTTTGACGAATGTAATGTACCGGAATATCGGCGGTATCGCGGACGATTTTGAGCAAATCCGGTTTGTTTTTTTTCTCCAATTCTGCTTCAAGTGCCGGCGCGGAATCGAAATGATCTTCAATGGCTCTTTTGGCATGACCGCTGATTATCAAAATTTCTTCAATACCGCTTTCGACGGCTTCTTCAACGATAAATTGAATTGTGGGTTTATCGACAATCGGCAACATTTCTTTCGGAGTGGCTTTTGTTGCCGGCAAAAATCTTGTTCCGTATCCTGCCGCCGGAATTACGGCTTTGCGAATCTTTTTCATTTAAATCAATCCTTCCTTCAAATATTCCGGATTATTCGGGCAATTTTTTTGATTTATCAATTTCGGCAATTTGAATTTTCGCCGCCTCTACAAGTTTTTGTTTCAATTCGATAATGTTACTGCCTTTAATCTGCGCGCCGGCAACATTTTGATGACCGCCGCCGCCGAATTGCTCCATAATGACCTGAACATTCAATTCTCCGCTTGATCTTGCACTGACACCGACAACATCATCTTTCATTTGGAAGAGGACGATTGTCATGCGCACATTTTCAACGCTCAAAAGAGAATCCGCCGCCTGTCCGGCAACAACCTGAACATTGGGAATCAAATTCGGAATCGTCGAAACAATTAAGCCGCCTTCAAAATATTCGGAATTTGCTTTTGTTTTTGCAAGGGCAACGGTTGTTTCGTAATCGTCTTTGAACAGATGCCGGACAATCACCGGATCGGCACCGCTTCTGCGCAGATAAGATGCCGCGTCAAAAGTTCTTGCTCCGGTTTGGATTGCAAAATTTTTGGTATCAACCACTATCCCGGAGTAAAGCGCGGTTGCCGCAAGTTTTCCGATTGAAACTTTATCTTCAAAATACATCAAAAGTTCCGTTACCAATTCACAGGTCGAACTTGCCGCCGGTTCAAGATAAACGACAAGCGGATTTTTTATGAAACTTTCACTTCTGCGGTGGTGGTCGATTACTATTACCTGCTGTATTCTTTCCAAAAGTTTCGGCGCGGCGGTCATTTGCGGTATATGAGTATCGACGACAAAGAGCAGGGGATTTAATGCGGTTGAAACGGGCAGATCGTCCGCACCGACAAGCAAATCTTCATAGGCGGATTTATCCTTGTCAAAAAACTCGGTGATTTTCTGAATACTGTCCCGATAATCGCTCAAAATTATGTGAACCGGCTTTTCCAATTTTTTTGCCATAACCGCAACACCGACAGCCGCGCCGAATGCGTCAAAATCTTCACGGGCATGACCCATTATGAAAATTTCGTCCGCCGCTTCCATACTTTCGCGAATCGCATTTGCAACGACGCGCGCCTTGACGCGGGTATGTTTTTCGACGGCATTTGCGCGACCGCCGAAAAATTGAGTTTTGTCCCCGACTTTTACGGCGACCTGATCCCCGCCGCGACCGAGTGCAAGATCAAGTTCGGATTGCGCCTGTTCTCCGAGTTCCGTCAATGATTGTTCGTAAGAAGGTTTTTCGGCAAATGCAACGCCCATCGACAAAGTTACCGGCAGTTGCTTTTTGTTGACCAGCTGACGAATTTTGTCGAGTACGTCAAATTTTTCGGCAACGGCTTTTTTGAGCATCGCCCGTTCCAATACAACCAAAAACAAATCGTCCGAAACGCGCCGCATAAAGCCGGAAAGGGTTTTCATCCATGCTTCCAAAACGGCATTGACCGAAAGCATTAAGGAAGATTTTTCGGTTTCCGTCAAGCCCTGCGTAATTTCGTCGTAATTGTCGATTTGCATATACATCAAGACCGTCCGGCTGTTTTCGTATTCGATTTTCAAATTTTCGTGTTCGGTAATTTCATGAACAAAAAGAACGGTAAGACGCGGATAGTTTGATCGGATTTTCATGCGACGATAACGAACCAAAAAATGCCTTTCGACTTCTTCCGGAATGTTATCTTTGTTCACAATTTGACGAACGGATTTTATTTTGTAATCTCCGTCCCCGCCGTCCTCAAAATTTTCGTTTTCCGGAACGGCAAGAATTTTTTCGTCCAAAAGACCTTCCCAAATTTCGTTGACATACATTCCCTGCTCCGGTTCTTTATCGACGTAAGATTTTGTGAGTTCGTTGCACCACTCCATGCGCCCTTCATCATTTACGACAATTACGGCATAAGGAAGGCTTTTCATCGCATAATGCATAAGTTCGTCAAAACTTGCTATGACATTTTCGCAGTATTGATTAAAATTTTTCTGCCGTTCGACCGTTCTCTCCCTTGCAAAAAATGCCAACACAGCCCAGAGGAGAAAAGCAATCAAAGCTATAAATTTATTGTACTGGTACATAATCAAGACCAAAACAAGCATTACGGTCAAATGTATCAGCAGATCAATCCAAGCGGATAAATTTCTCGGCACCTCAACACCTCCCCGTTACCGGAAAAATCTTTTTCGATAATCAAAAATCATATCGAAAAGCCCGGTAAACGCGACAATTTCCAAAAGTGTCATGTTTAAAATCAAAATAAAAAATATCAATCGGCGCATAAATTTTGAAACATTGTGACGATCCGCAAAAAAAGACATCAGCGCAAAACCTTCGACAGCTCCGACAATCATTGCGAAAATCAGCAGATTTATCGAAATTTCATAAATCAAAGTCCATTCCCGCGTAAATCCCCAATACATTCCGATAAACGAAAA
>CAJOPK010000174.1 GCA_905236255.1 uncultured Selenomonadaceae bacterium
AAAAAATGGTGGGGCTGACAGAACTCGAATCTGTGACCTCCTCGATGTCAACGAGGCACTCTAACCAACTGAGCTACAACCCCCTGCTTCACAAGCCTTGCGAATTTTACCTCAAAAATTTTACGATGTCAAGAAAAAATTTTTGATATATTCACGAGAGTTTCATAAAACGACAGTTGTGTTGACTATCGTTATGTGTGTGGTAATGTGTGGAATGACCGAACTTTGCGAAATAGTATAGCAGCGCAGGATTTTTGACAGAGAAATTCGGGATAACAAAAAATTCCGTCACAATCGACCATGAGCAGAATTCTCAATTTGGCAAACGAAAAAAGTTACCGAAGTAACAGTTTGCATAATCCGATTAAACAAATTATTTTATCCCGGAAGGGATTCAATGCCGGGCAGGATTTTTTTACCTTCCGCCGAATAAGTCCAACCTGTCAACGGGCGGAATAATTTTTCGTCCGAGAGATTTTCACCTTTTATCGGGAGGCGATTGTTTTGCTGAAATACGATTACTTCGGTCATGCCTGTTTCGGTCTGGACGACGGCGAACACAGAATCATTGTAGATCCCTTTCTTACCGGCAACCCGGCGGCGACCATCAAAATTGACGAAGTCATTGCCGAATATGTTCTGGTGACCCATGCGCACGGAGATCATTCCGGAGATGCTCCGGCAATTTGTATGCACACCGGCGCGACTCTCGTCGGTATTCCGGAATACATTGATCCGATGGAAGGCGCGATGCAAACAATCGGAATGAATCTCGGCGGCACTCTCAAAACGAATTTCGGTTTCGTCAGAATGGTGCCGGCACTTCACTCCTCCGGCGCACCGGGCGGAATTGCCTGCGGATATGTTATCGGCATGGGCGGCAAAGTTATTTATTATTCCGGCGACACCGCTCTTTTCTCCGATATGAAACTTTTGGGAGAACGCGACAAAATTGATTGTGCCGTTTTGCCGATCGGCGGTCATTACACAATGGATGCGATCGATGCGGCGCGTGCCGTCGAATTTGTCGGCGCGGCAAAAGTCATTCCGCTGCATTACGATACTTGGGACGTTATCAAACAGAATCCGGAAGATTTGAAGAAACTTGTCAAAGGTGCGGAAGTTTGCATTTTGAAACCGGGAGAGTCGACCGAAATTTAAATGAAAAATCGGATTAAAGAAATTGACGCAACACCTTTCGACTTTGAAAAGATCGTCGGAGATATAAAATCTTTGCAAGATGAAATTTCGGAACGTGAAAAAGTCGTCGTGATTTTGGGGGCGACTTCAACCGGGAAAAGTTCGCTCGGATTGAAACTTGCCGAAAAATTTGACACGGAAATTATTTCGGCGGATTCGATGGCGGTTTACAAAAATTTCAATATAGGTACGGCTAAGCCTTTGCCGGAAGAATTAAAACGGGTCAAACATTATTTGATTGACGTTTTAAATCCGGAAGAAAAATTCAGTGTCGTCGAATTTGTAAAACTTGCCGGAAATTTGATAACGGAAATAAATTTGCGGGGAAAAATCCCGATTGTCGTCGGCGGAACCGGACTTTACATCAAGGCACTTTTGGAAGGTTACGATTTTTCGGAACCGGATTTGAACGGAAAAATTTCAAAGAGTACGGAAAGTTTTTTTGCAAAAACCGGAAATTTGAAATATAATGCCCGCGTTTTCGGATTGACTTTGAAGCGCGACGAACTTTATCGGCGCATAAATTTGCGGACGGAAAAAATGTTTTCGGAAGGTCTTGTCGAAGAAGTCAAAAATCTGATAAGTTCCGGCGTCCCGAAGAATGCACAAGCCATGCTCGGTATCGGCTACAAAGAAACCGTCGAATTTTTGGACGGCTCCGCGAATTTGAAGGAAACAATTTCAAAAGTCGCGCAGGCCACCCGGAATTTTGCAAAGCGTCAGCTGACCTGGTATCGCAAAATGAATTACATAAAATTTTTTGAAGTAAGTCAATAAAGTCGGGAAAGTCCGGCTTTAAAATAAAGTTTAATAACAGAAGGAGAGATTCTGAAATGGCAACAAAAGACACGATGAAAATTCAAGACACTTTCTTGAATCAGGCGCGCAAAGAAAACGTGCTTGTCACAATCCACCTCGTAAACGGCTTTCAGCTCAAGGGCATGGTTCGCGGTTTCGATCAGTTCACCATTGTCATTGACGCGATGGGCAAACAGCAGATGATTTACAAACATGCGGTTTCCACCATCAGCCCGGCGAAAAATTTGAATTTGAAAGCCGGTGCCGGTGAAGAAGCTCCGGCTGCTGCGGCGGAATAATCGATTTTTCGAGGTAACAATTTAATGACAAGAGGCTTTGAGATTTTGGAAAGCTTTGAAGGGCGCGGAATAAACCTGCCGAAAAGAAAAACGGCTTTCAGCGCGGGTTACGATTTGGAAGCGGCGGAGGACGTTTTGATCACGGGCGAAAAAATTGCGCTTGTGCCGACCGGTCTCAAAGCCTTTATGTTGCCCGATGAAGTCCTGCTGATTTACCTGCGCTCAAGTCTTGCCGTAAAACATTCGATCACTCTTGCAAACGGCGTGGGCGTTATCGATGCCGATTACAAAGATCACATAATCCTGCCGATGAAAAGTTTGGGAGAAGATTTTTTGATAAAAAAAGGCATGAGGATCGCTCAGGGAATTTTTCAAAAATATTTTACGACGGACGGAGATGAGCCGGGAATTGGCGAAAAAAGACGCGGCAGGTTCGGGTCAACGGGAGAATTTTGACATGGATTTATTCAGCGCGGCGGAGTCGGCCGAATACAAAAAACATCAACCTTTGGCTGAAAGACTTCGACCGCAAACTTTGGAAGATTTTGTCGG
>CAJOPK010000175.1 GCA_905236255.1 uncultured Selenomonadaceae bacterium
CACGACAGAGATTTAAATGCCGCGATTAACATTTTACACAAAGCATTGGAATTGAAAAATTAAGTTTGAACAAAAATCTACCGGTGGACAACCGGGAAGTTACGCTTGTGGAGACTATGTAAGACGCAACCTTCGGCGCACCGGTCATTGAAACAAGAATCCCTCCGCCGTTAGGCGTGGGGAGTGTCAAAAATTATCCCGCCGAATACATCTTTGCTTAAACTTTAAGGGAAGTGTTTTATTGTGAGCGAAGATTTGAAGAACATATTGATCGTCAAGTTGAGCGCGATAGGTGACGTAATTCACGCCCTGCCGGTCAGTTATGCCGTCAAAGAAACTTTCCCGGACGCGAAATTGACTTGGATTGTCGAGCCGCCGGCTTACGATCTTCTCAAAATGAATCCGTACATAGATAAGATAATTTTGTTTCACAAAAAAGATTTTCGCACTTTCGGCGGATTCACGAAAAGATTTTTTCCTTTCAAGCGGGAAATTCAAGAGGAAAATTACGATGCCGTCCTTGACTTGCAGGGACTTTTCAAGTCGGCGGCGATAGCTTTTTTTGCCAAATCAAAGATAAAACTCGGCACCTGCAACATGCGCGAAATGAGCGGAAAAGTTTCAAAGCCGGTTATAGGTGAACATGCCGGCGGTCACATTGTCGAAAGATATTTGGATACGGCACGGGCAATAGGTTGCCGGGTTGAAAAAGTGGTTTTTCCGGTCGAAGTTCCTCCGGAAGAAGTGTCAAAAGCCGAACTGATTATGAGCCACGCCGGACTTCGCGCAGGAAATGTTTTCGTTGCATTTGCAATCGGGGCGAATTGGCCCAACAAACGTTGGCCGGCGGAATATTTTGCGGAACTCTCCGATTGGTTTTATTCCATGAATGTTGTCCCGGTTATGATCGGAAACGGTGCGGTTGACTCTCAAAGAGCCGCCGAAATTGAATCAAAAACGGAAATACCGCCGATAAATTTAATCGACAAGACAAATTTGATGCAACTTACTCACATTTTGAAATCTGCCCGGCTCGTGGTCGGCGGCGACACCGGACCGGTACATTTGGCGGCGGGTATCGGCACAAGAACTTTAATGCTGATGGGACCGACGGATGCGAACAGGAACGGGCCTTACGGTCAACTTCAAAACGCAATCGAAGTCGAAAGACCCTGCAGATATTGTTGGAAAAGGGCTTGTCCGAAAGGTGACGATTGCCTTGAACGAATACCGGTAAAACAAGTTGAAGAAAAAATAAGACAAATGGAGTGAACTTCGATGGAAAACAAAAATATTTTGATTAACGGAGCTAATGTTTTTAAACCGGACGGAAAAGTTGAAGTCGCCGATATTTTGATTGAGAATGACAAGATCGCGAAAATCGGAAAGATTGAAAATTTTGAAGACGCGACAAAAATTGACGGGCGCGGGAAGTTTGCAATTCCCGGATTTGTAAACGCGCACACTCACGCATCAATGACTTTACTGCGCAGTTATTCCGACGACAAAAATTTGCAGGATTGGCTGCAAAAAGACATTTGGCCGATTGAGGACAAAATGACCGGCGAAGATCTCTATTTCGGAGCGGCGGCGGCGGCAGTCGAAATGATTAAAAGCGGAACGACCGCCTTTGCCGATATGTACGGCCCTTACATGGACAGAGTTGCGGAAGTAGTCGAAGAATCGGGACTTCGAGGAGTTTTGTCGCGGGGGATTATCGGACTTTTTGACGGTGACGAAAAACTTGCAACCAACGTCGAACTTTACAAAAATTGGCACGGAAAAGCCGACGGAAGAATTACCGTTATGTTCGGACCTCATGCAATTTACACCTGTCCGCCGGACTTCCTCAAAAAAGTTGCGGAAACCGCCGCAAAATTCAACGCCGAAATCCACATTCACATGAATGAAACGATACAAGAAATTGAGGACTGTTTGAAAAATTACGGCAAGCGTCCTTTTGAAGTCGTTGCCGAAACCGGACTTTTTGACAACGGAACTCTTGCCGCCCATTGTGTTTGGATTGACGAAAAAGAACTTGAGATTATCAAAGACAAAAAAATTCGCGTCGTCCACAATCTCGGCAGTAACATGAAACTTGCAAGCGGATTCGCTCCGATAGAAAAATTCCTCAAAAACGGAATTGTCGTTGCACTCGGCACGGACGGAGCATCTTCAAACAACAATCTTGATATGCTTGAAGAAATTCACCTTTCCGCCCTCATCGAAAAATGCCTTGCCTGCGATCCTCTTTTAATCCCCGCCGCCGAAGCCTTGAAAATGGGGACGGAATACGGCGCGCAGGCCGTCGGCTTGAAAGATGTCGGCAAACTTGAAGAAGGTTACAAAGCGGATATTGTTCTCTTTGACATGAGCGGAATTGCATGGCAACCTTGTTACAATCCCGTTTCCCTGCTTGTTTATTCGGCAAATTCTTCTTCAGTCGATACCGTTATCGTAAACGGAAAAATTTTGATGGAAAAACGTGAACTTAAAACTTTGGACGAAGAGAAGATTATTTTTGAACTTAACAAATGTGCAAAACGCTTGACCGGAAATTGATTCTCCGAAGGTGAAATAATGAAACAGGTTACTTACAGATTTGAAACTTTTCAAACGTTCATAAAGTGGACGGCGGATATAAAATCCGGCGAAGATTATCACAACGCAAAAAGTATTTTGATGAAAGTTTATACCTCACAATTCCCGGAAAACGATTCAAAAGATATTCATCGCAGAATGAAAAAAATTTTTCCGAAAGCAAATATTGTCGGAATTTCAATGACAATTTTCATAAATGACGTGGGAGCGGCAAATACCGGCGACGACATTACTTGGGCTGTGAACCCGAAATCTTTTGAGCCGTTGCTCGTCATAAGTTGTCTTTACTTTTTTGATTCGGAAATTACCCTGCTTGAAAACGACGGCACTCACATGGACAATTTCGGTCAAATTTCTTCAGACATGAACCAAAAACTTCGCACCATTCCGAATTTAAAGGCGGTTGAAATTTTATCCGCCGGCGGGAGCAGCAGCCTTTCAATGTTCATTGATTTAATCAGCGTCGGGCTTGATGATGTTCCTTTTTTCGGGGCGGAGGCCGGATCGGTAAACACGGAAAAAATTAACTGCAAATTTGAAAGTATGATAAGAGCCTTGCACGGGGAAGGCGTTACTCAATTTGTCAGCGGTAAAGAATATCACAAAGAAGGAGTCGTTTTGATCGCTTATTCCGGCGAAAATCTCAACGTAATGACTCAATCCTTGCACGGTTGGACTCCGCTCGGAAAGGAAATGACCGTAACCGAAACTTTGGGAATAAACGGACTTTCAAAAATTAACAACAAGCCCGCCATTGAAGTTTACAAAAAATATTTGAACATTGAACCGAATGAATATTTGCTTTTCAATACCTACGAATTTCCTTTAATCGTAAATCGAAACGGGCTTAACGTCGGGCGCAATCCTTCAATATATGACGAATACGGACGGATTTATTTCGGTGCGGATATTCGCAAAGGTGAGAAAATTCGATTGAGTTACGGCAATCCGGCGGATATTTTGAAGGCGACTTTCAAAGCAAGCGAGGAAATGAGAAAATTTGCGCCGGAAGCCGTTATGTTGACCATATGCGGCGCGAGAACCGTTTTTTTGGGGGCGGATGCCGGTGCCGAAATAGACGATTTTCTCCGGTTTCACAGAAATACCGCCGTCTGTTTCGGCAACAGCGAAATTTACAAATACAAAGGTGCCGGCGGGCAACTCAACGGCGCAATTATCGCGACTTGTTTGCGGGAAGGTGAAATCAAAAAAATTCCGGAAGTCAGAAGTTTTCCGGAAGAATATTCTCTGAAAAAAAATCACAACGCGAAGGATAACATTGTACCTCTTTCAAAACGTCTTGCATCTTTTTTGGAGGCAATGACCGGAGAACTTCAAAAATCCAATTTGAAATTTAAAGAGGCGGCACTTGCGGCACAATCCGCAAGCAAGGCAAAATCTCAATTCCTTTCAAATATGAGTCACGAAATTCGTACTCCGATTAACGCAATTTTGGGTATGAATGAAATGATTTTGCGCGAGGCGACCGATTCGACAATTTTGGAATATGCCGAAAACATTCAAGCCGCCGGCAACAGCCTTTTGGGAATCGTCAACGATATTTTGGACTTCAGCAAAATCGAAGCCGGCAAAATGGATATTATCCCGGTCGAATACGGCTTGAGTTCTCTTTTAAACGATCTTGTAAACATGATTCAAAAGCGCGCCGACAAAAAGGGCTTGGTACTTCAAGTCAATGCCGATACCGATTTGCCGAGCGAACTTTACGGCGACGAAATCAGAATCAAACAGATTATCACAAATATTTTGACGAACGCCGTCAAATACACGGAAAGAGGTTATATCGCGCTTAATGTTTACTTCAAAAAAATTGACGAAGAAAATATCAAATTGTGCGTTTCGGTCGAAGACACCGGAATAGGCATAAAGCCGGACGACATAGAAAAACTTTTCAGCGCGTTTGAAAGAATTGAAGAAAAGAGAAATCGCTCCATTGAAGGCACCGGGCTCGGAATGAACATTACCCAAAGACTTCTTTCCATGATGGGCAGCAGGTTGCAGGTCGAAAGTGTTTACGGTGAAGGTTCGGTTTTTTCCTTTGAACTGGATCAAAAGGTAATGAATTGGCATCCGCTCGGAGATTTTAACGAAAGCTACAAAAATTCTCTTAACCGTCACAAAGTTTATCGCGAAAAGTTTGTCGCGCCCGGTGCAAAAATTTTGGTCGTTGACGATACCGTAATGAATTTGACCGTTGTCAAGGGACTTCTCAAACAGACGAAAGTTCAAATCGACACGGCGGAAAGCGGTTACGAATGTTTGACCGCCGTCACAAAAAATCATTACGACATAATTTTCTTGGATCACCGCATGCCCGGAATTGACGGAATCGAAACTTTGAAACGAATGAAGGAACTTCCGAAGAATTTGTGTGAAGATACTCCGGTAATTTCGCTCACGGCAAATGCCGTAAGCGGGGCGCGAAAACAATATATTGATGCGGGCTTTCAAGATTATTTGACCAAGCCGATAGACAGCGCGAAACTTGAAACGATGATGATAACTTATCTGCCGAAAGATAAAGTCAAAATTGTTGAAAACGATTTGGAAGAAGACAGTCCGAAAGAAACGGCTGCCGTCCCGGAGTGGTTGAAAAAAATTGACTGCATTGACACGGCGGCGGGTGTCAAACATTGCGGAAGTGTAGAAGGGTATATGGACGCGCTGACCGTTTTTGCCCGGTCGGTTGTTTCCGGGTCAAAGGAAATTGCAAAATTCTATCACGAAAAAGATTGGAAAAATTACACGGTCAAAGTTCACGCGCTCAAAAGTTCGGCCAAGGTTATCGGCGCAAAGGAATTGAGCGAAAAAGCAAAACGCTTGGAATATGCCGGAAATGCCGGATATGTTGAAGAGATTGAAAAATTTACCGACGGTATGTTGGAACTTTACATAAGTTTTGCGGACAGATTGAAACCTTTGATTCCGGAAGAAAAACCGGAAGAGGACAAGCCTTTGATTGAGGAGGATGCATTGGATGAGGCTTATGAGGCTTTTCGGGAATTTGCCGGGAGTTTCGATTACGATTCGATGATGTTTACGATTCAATCTTTGGAAGAATATCGTTTGCCCGAAAATGAAACGGAAACTTTCAAAGCGTTGAAAGATGCCGCCTCGAAACCGGATTGGGAGAAAGTTGCCGAAATTTTGAAGAGC
The DNA here is from genome assembly GCA_905236255.1 of uncultured Selenomonadaceae bacterium. GTDB lineage: Bacteria > Bacillota > Negativicutes > Selenomonadales > Selenomonadaceae > Quinella. The sequence continues at coordinate 5,779 of CAJOPK010000175.1, forward strand.
CGGAGTTAAGGTTGAGGTTTTTTGATGAAAAATTTTGTTACCTTTACGATATTTGCGATCGTTGTTGCATTTTTCGCGATCTTCGGAACTTTGACCGCAGAAATTACCGATTTGATGAAGTTTGTCGAAAAAGATATTCCCGTCGAATTTGAAAATAAAGGCGACGAACTTTTTTTGTCATGGCAACCCCTGCCCGTACCCGGAAAATACAAAGTCGAAACATTTTACAAGACGACCGGACTTGTCGCCGGTGCGCCGGAATATCATTTGCTTGATTCCTCCGAAACCGAAGGAACAAGTTTTAAAATTCCCGGTGCGGCGATTCCGGTTTATTATTTTGTTTCGGAAACCGGAGTTTCCGGAAATGAAATTGCCCGCTCGAAAAATCCCGCCGCAAATCCGAATTTTCCTTTTCCGCCGGTTCCCGTTCCGATTTACAAATACGACGAAAACAACAAAGCAAGTCTGATGCCGTTTCTTGTCTGGCATACCGTCCCGGATGCGGTTTGTTATGAAGTTGAAATTTTGAACGCGCCGCCGGAAATTGAAGGCGGAATTTCACCTTCAAAACTTCATCAACTTGAAATTACAAGGTCGATTTTTACAAACGGTTATCGGGCGGATTTGCGAAAGTATAAAGACGAAAAGCAAATTTTTTGGAGAGTTCGTCCGCTCGGTCTGCATTTGGAGCCGATTGGAGAATTTTGCAATGCCGAAGAAATTGTTATCGACGAAGAAAAGGAAGTTCCGAATTGTCCGCTGATAAACAATTTTGATCACATGCCGAATTTCCGTCAACCGATTTATCCGGTTTATGATTGGATACCTTTGCAAAATGCAAAAAAATATGAGATCGAACTTTCGGACAAGCCGCCGAAAATCGAAAATGATTCAGATCCGAATCCGGATGCCGTTTGGCGGCAAATTACGCAAGACATGTCAAGCTGTTACGACGAATACGGCAGACCTTATGCCGGTGCTTATTATTGGCGCGTTCGTGCTTTGGACGAAAAAAATAATCCGATCGGCACATGGTCGAAATCGGAAAAGTTTATTGTGGAAGATTATACCGACGGCGTGGAAGTTGCGATTTTCGGCGACAGCATTTCTCACGGCGGCGGGTCGGTCAGTTATTCGCCGGCATCTTTGGAATATTCTTACGGAACATATCTTGATTTTCCGTCGGTCAACATAAGCCGGAGCGGCGACACTTCCCGGACTTCCGTCGAAAGATTTGAGCGGGACGTTTTGCCTTTGAAACCGCGAAATTTGATAATCCTGACCGGCTCAAACAGTTTGCGCTCTTCAAATTTTTCTGCGGAAGATATAATTTCCGATCTTTCCGAAATCGGAAGGCTTTGCCGGAAAAACAACATTCGACCGATTTTTTTGACTTTGATGCCGCTTAATCCGGACGCGATAAAATATGTTTTCTCAACTCCCACCGATCCGAATTGGAGAAACAAACTGCACCGGGTAAACAAATTTATCAAAGAACAGCAATATCACATTGACATTGAGCCCTATTTCTACGATTCACGCGGGGAAATGGACGTGCGCCTTGCCGTTGACGGACTTCATCCCGGTATTCGCGGGAAAATGATTATCGGGGAAGAAATAAATCTTCACAAAGACCTTTTCGACTTTTCGGATAAACCTTCGCCGACTGAAAATTTTTCAAGGAAGTTTTTTAATTTTCTGCGTCGTCTGTAAAAAGTTTTTCGCCGTAAGCGGCAAAGGCATTGTGATTGTGGATTGATTCAAAATTTTCACATTCTATTTCAAAGGCGGAAAGGTTTTCGATTTTTCTGACGGCAAGCACCGCGTCCCTCAAAATATCTTCGACAAATTTCGGATTGTTGTAGGCTTTCTCGGTTACAAATTTTTCGTCCTCGCGTTTCAAAAGCGGATAAATTTGTCCGGAGCCGCAATTTTCGATCAGTCCGGCAATTTCGTCGATTTTAATTTTGTTCAATTTGTCCGGGTCTTTAAAAGTCAATTTGACACCGCACAAAGATCTTTGATTGTGCGCTCCGAAATCGGAAATTTCTTTGCTGCAGGGACAAAGAGAAGTAAACGGAACTTTCAAAGTCAGCGAAAAATTCATTCGATTTTCTTTGTGAAGTTCGCCGGAAAATTCGCAGTCAATATCCGGATAGGAAACAAGCCCGGAAACGGGGGAAGTCCTTTTCACAAAAAATTTGAAGTCGATTTTAATGGCGGCAAAATCCGTATCAAGTTTTTGAAGAGCCTCGTTCAAAATATTTTCGACTTCCGGAATTGACAGCGGTTTTGAAACTCTTTCCGTCAAAATTTCGGTAAGCCGGCTCATGTGCGTGCCGCGAAATTTTTCGCTCAGCGAAACGGTAAAATTTATTTCCGCCGTAACGGGTTGAATTTTGCCGTCGTCCGAAATCAAGAGCGGCAGACGGAATCGGGAAACTCCGGCTTGCCGGATTTTTATTTTTCTTGTGTCGGGTTGATTTTGTACGTCAATCATTTTTCAGTTAAAACCTTTCTTTTGTTTCTCTTCCGAAAGTTCGCTCATTATCGAAATGTAGGAATCATAACGTCCTTTAAAAATTTCTCCGCTCTCAACCGCAGATTTTACCGCGCAATCCGGTTCCCGGATGTGACTGCAGGTTGAAAATTTGCAAGCCGGCGCAAATTTTTCAAATTCCTTGAAATAATGCCGGAGATTTTTTTTATATATCCCCGCCTCCGCCAATTCAATCGCGGCAAATCCCGGAGTATCGACCACAAAGCCGCCGGCAAATTCCATAAGTTCACAAATTCGCGTCGTATGTTTTCCCCGCAAAATTTTTTCGCTGAGGTTGCCGACTTTCAATTTAAAATCCGGATTCAGCGAATTGAGCAGGGAGGACTTCCCGACACCGCTGGGACCGGCAAAAACCGTTATCCCTTCCGACAAAATTTTTTTCAGTTCGTCAATGCCTTCACCGGTCAGGGTTGAAGTTTTTATCACGGGATAAATTTTTTCAAGTTTGTCAAAAAAACTTCCGCCGGAATTTAAATCCTTTTTGTTCAGGCAGATTAAAATTTCGGCAATCCCGGAATTTTCGGCAAGGACGGTAAATTTGTCAACCGGGAGCGGATGAGGATCGGGACTTGCCGCCGCAAAAGTCAAAATCACCCGGTCAACATTGGCAACCGCCGGACGGGTCAAAAGATTTTTTCGCGGCAAAACTTTTTCGATAACGCCGGAGCCGTCAGCCTGCCGGGAAACTTCCGCAAAATCTCCGGGATAAACGGCACTGCCCGCCCGCTTGTCACGTTTCATTTTTCCGCGCAATTTGCAGGGCAAAAGTTCGTCGTCGATTTTCACGAAGAAAAAGCTGTTGTAAAATTTTATTACCCGTCCCGTTTCCAAAATTCCAACCTCAATCCTTCTTTTCCGATTTTTCCTTTTCGCGCTTGAGTTCCCGGCGTTTTTTTGTTTCTTCGTAACGCTTGCGCGCATCCGCCAAAATTTTGTTTACCGGGTGATTTTGGCGGGTCGAACAATTTTCATTTCCGCAGTAAAACATGGGCGCACGACTTTTGAATTTATGCAAAAACATCGTCCCGCCGCAAACATTACAAGTCTTTGTTTGGGGTTCGTCCCAAGAATTGAAATCACAGGTCGGGGAATTTTCGCAACCGTAAAATTCACGACCGCCGGCAACCTTTCTGCGCGTAATCCTGCCGCCGCATTTCGGGCATTTCTGCTCCATATATTCGACGTAAGGTCTTGTATTTTTGCAATCCGGATAACCGGAACAGGCAAGAAATACGCCGTAACGCCCGCGCTTTATAAGCATTTGCCGCCCGCACTTTTCGCAGACTTCCTCGCTCATGACTTCCGGAACTTCTTTCGGCTTTGCGTCGTCGCCGAGTTCCTCCATCGCCTTGTCAAAAGCCGCGCAGAATTTGTTGCAATAACTTTCCACAAGTTCCTGTTTTGTGACACTTCCGGCAACAATTTCATCGTTAAGCGCGGAAATTTTTTTGTAAGTATCTGCGCTCAAAACTTCTCCGAAATTTCCGGCAAGAGAATCAATTACGCGGTTTCCGAGTTCGGTCACTTCAAAGATCGCATTTTGCGCGGAAACAAAATTTCTCTTTATCAGGCTTGCGATACCCGCCGAATAATGTTCGGCCCAATCAATTCCGAGTTCGTCAAATTTGAGCATCACGGCGGTTTCATCACAGTGACCGGAAGGATTGAAAGTCACGGAAAATTTTCCTTCGTCGATAATGTTGTAAATCATTTCATAGAGTTTGAAAGTATTGGGCTGCAAAAATTCTTTGACTTCCTCCGGCTTGCGTTTTTCGTCGGAAAGTTCAATCACGACACCGGGAAATTTTATCAGTCCGCCGGCACCGGCTTTTTCAAAATTAAAACCTTCATAGAGTTGAGTCAAAAGTTGACGTGTGCGGGAGGCGGAAAATCTCAATTTGTTCAATGCGTATTCTTGGACGGTCGCCAAAGTCAATTTTTCGCCGGAAACGATAACCGAATTTTTTAAACCTTCCGCAGAATTTTTTATCAGATTCAAGAGCATTGCGCGAAATCTTCCGACCTTTACTCCGCGATAAATCGTGCAGGAAAGATATTCGCCGATTTGATGACTTGCAACTTTGTCGATAATTTGCCTTGCGACAAAAGAATCGGCAAGATTGTCGTCAATCGGTCGCGCACCGGAAATTGCATTTTTTACGGCGGCTTTCGTCAATTCGTTCAATTCAAGTCTGCATTTTGACTTGGGATTTACGCCGAAAATTTCGCAACATTGACGCGCAAAAAATTCACCGGAACCGTTCGGATCCGTCGCGAAAAAAATTCTGCGCGCCTCGACCGATTCTCTTTTCAAGTCCTTCAATATCGTTCCCTGACCGCGCACGGTGATATAATCCGGCGTGTAACCGTTTTCAATGTCCACGCCGATCCGGCTTTTCGGAAGATTTTTCAAAAATCCGTCGGTCGATACCACATGATAGGAATTTCCGACAAGTTTCTTCAAAGTCCGTGCCTTGCCCGCGCTTTCGGTCAAAATAAGCGATCTGATTTTCTTTTCGGTTGACACAATTACACCCTTCTTTATTTCAAAATTTTAAATCCGTTTGTATCTCAAATTTTCTCCGGTTATATACTCGCCCAATTCAAGTTTTATCAGAAGTTGGGGAAGTTCCCGGGATTCGACGGAATCGACTTTCATCAAAATTTCGTCTTGAGTTATGAACCCGTCCGCCGGAATTGCCGCGAAAACTTCACCGGCTTTTCCTTCGGGCAAAGGTTTTGTTGCGACTTTCGGCGAAGTTTTTTCTTCCGTGTCGAAAAGTTTTTCCTCAACCTTGCGAAATTTTTTGACGGGTTTGGGAAGTTGATTTTGTCCGGCTTCAAAAATTTCCGGAACATCATTTTCGTAATAATCGAAAATATCTTTTGCATTTCTTATCAAATGCGCTCCGTCGCGAATCAATTTGTTGCAACCCGCGCTCATTTCGGCAAAAATTCCGCCGGGAATTGCGAAAACGTCACGTCCCTGATCCGCCGCAAAAGTCGAAGTTATGAGTGCGCCGCTTTTTTCGCCGGCCTCAACGACAACCGTTCCCCGACTCAATCCGGCAATAATCCTGTTTCTCGGCGGAAAAGTTGTTGCGGAAGGTTGCATATTCGGCTCAAATTCGGTCATTACGACTCCGTTTTCGGCAATTTCTTCAAGCATTTTGTCTTTGGCGTTGCTGTTCTTAAAATTCAATCCGTTGCCCAAAACCGCAACCGTCCTGCCGTGTTTCAATGCGCCGCGATGCGCGCAGGTGTCTATCCCGTAAGCCGCGCCGGATACGACGGTAATTCCCGCCGTCGCCAATTCCTCCGAAATCATGAAGGCAACTCTTTCGCCGTAATTCGTGCTTTTTCGCGAACCGACCATCGCAATTCTTTCGGCAGTCGGTTTAATTTCGCCGCGATAATAGAGGATCGGCGGAGGATAGTGAATCTCTTTCAAAATTGCGGGATATTCTTCGTCATTGACCGTGCATAAATTCATTTTTTTTGCGGCACAATCTTCCGCAACTCTCTCCGGGAAATCCGGATTTTCACTCCGAAAATTTATCAGAGAGTTTAAAGCGTTTTCCGGCAATCCGGCATATTTTAAAGCCGTTTCCTTTGCCTTCCAGACGACTTCCGCACTTCCGAAAAAATCAATCAAAAGCATAAGTCGTCTGTATCCGATTTGATCCGCCGCATTTACCGCTGCCAAATAATATTTCTCCATTTACCCCGTTACCTTTGCAACAAAAAATTTTTCGGAACTTCCCGCGTATTTTAACCGTGCCTGAAAATTTGTCAAGCCGCCCGATTTCAAAAAAATTTTTTATCGCTTGCAAAGAAGCGGTCGCCGGAAAATTTGCAATCCGGTAAGTTTGACCTATTGATTTTTATTTTGCGTTGCTGTAAAATTCCAAGACGATTAAAGCATTGAAAATTAAAGGAAGAAGGATTTATTCTATGGCAAATAAAAGGGATTGTTACGAAGTTCTCGGAGTGAATAAAGATGCAACGGATCATGAAATCAAAAAGGCTTACTTGAAACTCGTTGCAAAATATCACCCGGATCATTACAAAGAGGAAAACGAAAAAAAATCCGCCGAAGAAAAAATGAAAGAAATCAACGCGGCGTATGACATTTTGAAAGACAAAGATAAGCGCGCCCGTTACGATCAGTTCGGACATGCGGCATTTGACATGGGAGCCGGCGGCGGCGGTGCAGGTACCGGCGGTTTTGATCCGAACGATATTTTCGGCGGCGGCGGCGGTTTCGGATTTGATATGAACGACATTTTTGATACCTTTTTCGGCGGCGGCGGAAAACGCTCAAGGCAAAGCAACCGGGATCGCGGACCGACACGCGGCGCGGATTTGCGTTACGATTTGACGATAAATTTTGAAGATGCGGCTTTCGGCAGGGAAATGAAGATAAATGTTCCCCGCATGGAAAGTTGTGAAGATTGCGGCGGCACCGGAGCGGCAAAGGGAACTTCTCCGGAAAAATGCCCGGATTGCAACGGCACCGGTATGCGCCAAACAATGACCCGCACGCCTTTCGGAATGATTACAAATGCGCGTGCGTGTGAACGCTGTCACGGTACCGGCAACATAATCAAAACTCCCTGCGATCATTGTCACGGTTCCGGCAAGGTCAAAGTTGACAGGGAAATAAATATCAACATTCCCAAAGGCGTTGACACCGGCAACAGGCTTCGCGTTAAAAACGGCGGTCAGGCCGGCGAACGCGGCGGAGAGTCCGGAGATCTTTATGTATATATCAACGTCAAGCCTCACCCGATTTTCACCCGCAACGGTACGGACGTACAGTGTGAAGTCCCGATAAGTTTCGTTCAGGCGGCACTCGGCGCAAAAGTCGAAGCTCCCACGATTGACGGCAAAATCGAAATTACCATTCCGGAAGGCACTCAATCCGGGACGACCATGAGAATAAAGGGAAAGGGTATGCCCCAACTTCGCGGCGAAGCTCGCGGCGACGAATACGTCAAAATCAAAGTTTTGACTCCGAAAAATCTTTCCGACCGTCAGAAAAAACTTCTTCGGGAATTTGAGGACGGCGGCAGTGATAAAAAAAATAATCCGGAGCGCGAAAGTTTTTTTGACAAATTAAAAGATATGTTCAGTTGAGGATAAATCATAACAAATAACATTTTTGTATCACCTCGTGTTAAATTTTGTCAAACCTTCACCAATCGTTTTCGTCTCTCGCGACTTTAGTCGCGGGTAGTTGACAGAGTGTGTGAACGGCAAGTAAATCAAAAATCCCCGCCGAATTTCGACGGGGACTGTTTTTAATTTCGGATAAAATTTTACACTTTGAATTTGCCGATTGCTTCCTGCATTTCGGAGGCGAGATTTGCAAGGGCTTGAGATGCCGCCGCAATTTCCTGATTCGAGGCGGATTGAGTTTCCGTCGCCGAAGAAATTGACTGCGTTCTCTGATCCGTTGCCTGGCTTGCCTGTTCGATCGAATTTGTAATTTCGACGATATTCTTTGCACCGGAGGAGACCGTCTGAACGGAATTGTTGATTCCGCCGATTTCTTCTTTGATTCCGTCGACCATTCGCATAATTTCCTTGAATTGGATTCCGACTTCGCGAATGGCTTCCGTACCGGCTTTTACGTCTTCCGTGCCGCTCTTCATTGCCTTGACCGCTTCTTCCGTAGCCGTCTGAATACCTTCGATGCGTGTACGAATTTGTTCCGCCGATTCCTGCGAGGCCGTCGCAAGTTTCCGGACTTCTTCCGAAACGACCGCAAAACCGCGACCGTGTTCGCCGGCACGCGCCGCTTCGATTGCCGCATTGAGTGCAAGCAGGTTCGTCTGATCCGCAATGGAGGCGATCGCGTCAACGATCTGCCCGATTTGTTTGGAGTTTTCGCCGAGTCTTTCGACGACTTCCGCCGATGCGAGAACGGATTTTTCTATGCTGCTCATCTTTGAAACGGCTTCTTCCATGAGCGATTCGCCGGTCTTTGCCGCCTCCGCAGTCTTTTCGGAGGAATTGGCGACATTTACCGCTTTGTCCGCCATGACATGAATGTCTTTTGAAACAAGATCGATATTTTCCAAAGCCGAGCCGATGTCCTCTTTCTGCTGATTTACATCTCTGCCGACTTCGCCGACCGTTTCCGCAACATGAACCGACGCTTCCGCCGATTGTTGCGCGCTTGCCGTCAATTCTTCGGAAGATGCGGCAACCTGTTCCGCCGTCGTTGCCATCTTTGTAATCAAGCCGCGCAAGTTTCTGCTCATTACGTTAAACGCGCTTGTCAAACTTCCGATTTCGTCCGTCGAGCGAACTTCAATTTCCTTCATGGTCAAATTGCCGTTGCTCATTTCGGTTGCGTGCGCTTCAAGTTCGGAAATCGGAGAAGTAATGTTGGAGGCAAATTTCATGCACATGCTGACCATCATCGCAAGACCCAAGATTGTCAAAAGTGCATACATGAAACGCATTTTGTGAACGGACGCGAAAACAAAGTCGTAATCCACACCGACACCGACAATCCAGCCGGATGCCGCAACCGTCGTGTAAGCAAAAATTTGTTCCGGAACATCGCCGGTTTCCTCAATTATAAACATTCCTTCGCCGTTCTGAATCATTTCGTCAAGGTGAGTGCCGAGTCCGGGAATACTTTTAAATTCGCTCATGGGTTCGGAGCCGCCCGCCGACGCAAGGACTTTTCCGGTCTTTTCGACAATGATTCCTTTACCTTCTCCGCGATAAGTCAAATGTTTTACTTCATCGTTCAAAGTTTTGAGTGCAATATCGACAAAAATGGAGCCGGCGAATTGTCCGTTATTTTTGAAGGGAGCAACCGCACTAGTTACAAGTTCGTTTGTGAATTTATCGACGTATGCTTCGGTGAATACGGTTTTGCCCGCATCTCTTGCCGTCAAATACCAGGGACGTTGACGCGGGTCGGTCGTACCGGTTTTGTTACCCGCCTGTCTGCCTTGAAAGAATGCTTTTTCGTTACCGACACCGAGTTCCAAAATTCCGGAATTTCCGTCGGCAAGACTGAGCATTTCGCTCATATTTGCGATGTTGTCGTTGCCGTTGAGTGCCGTCATCAAGTTTGCCGCACCGGTCGCAACCTGTGCATTGGTCAAGAGCCAGCCGTCAAGCTGATTTGCCCGCGCATTGACCGTTGCCTTTAACTCGTTTTCGACGCTTTCTTCAAGGTTACTGTAGGCTTGATAATAGCCTATGATGGAGATTATTGCCAAAAGTAATCCGGACAGTCCGGCAAGAACTACAAATTTTTGCCGCAATTTCATTAAACTTTACCTCCTCCGATTTCTTGTGAAAAATGAAAAACGTATTAAACCCTTTACCCCGATTTTTCTGCCTTTGTTGAAAAAATCCTGCACTTTTCGGAAGATTTAAAAATATGTTATTTCCCGTTTGCCTTTTCCTGAAATTTTTCACGATTGACGATAAATCTTTCATGGGTTCCTTTTCCGATTTCGCCGCGCTCGTCTTTGACCGAAATTTCAAATGTCAATTTCTTTCCGTCAATGTTCGCAAGTTTAACTTCCGCAAAAATTTTCATGCCGACCGGAGTCGGTGAAATGTGTTCGACGTTTACGGAAATACCGACGGAAGTAAATTCCGGCGGCAAAATCCTTTCGACCAAATCGGCGGCGGATTTTTCCGCAAGACAGATCATTGTCGGGGTCGCCAAAACTTTCAAACTGCCCGAACCCATACTGACGGCGGTATCTTTTTCTTCGACGGTCATTTCTTCCGTGTTCGACAAGCCGACTTTCAAATTCTCAAAATCCATAAAAATCAAATCCTCTTTAAAAAACCGTTTCCAAAAATTTGCTTATGCCGAAACGAATACCGGAATCTTCCACAACTTTTTCCATTCTGCGCGTACTCATGTCAATATCAAATTCGATATTTCCGAGAGCCATCGCCGCTATTGCAAGATGTTTTTTTGTGGGAATATCGACATTCAAAACAAGCGTCCCCAGTTCGTTGCGGGCAATCGCAAAAATTTCGGCAATTTTCGGACGTTCGCTTTCCGGGATTTTGAAATCGGTTTTTTTCGACGGCGAATATTTGAGTTGCAAAATTTTGCGATTGGTTATTTTCGGCATGGCTGCCGCCGAATAATTTGTCATTATCTTGTTCATGTAAAAATCCTCCCTTCAAAAATTATTGCATCTTCCTTTTCTGTCAACGGCGCAATTCCCCTGCAAAAAAAAATTACCGGTAAAAATTTTTCTATCTGTTGTGAAGAGCCGGAGTAAAAAAAATTTGTCAATTAAACCTATTGACTTTTTGATTTTTTGTGATATACTCCGAAACGTCGAAAGGTTAAAGACCTTGAACGATAAATCACGACAGCAACAATCGAAGGGAGATTGATTATAATGTTTGGTTTGGTACCTTTTAAAAACGATTTGATGAGAACCGACGACGCAATCGGTCGCCTTTTCAAAGCATTTGACGAGCCGTTTTTCCGCGAAATTGCCGGTTATTCCGGAGGCGGTTTTAAGGTTGACGTCAAAGAAAATGAAAAAGATTACGAATTGACGGCGGAATTGCCCGGACTTACCAAAGAGGACGTTTCGCTTGATTATACGGACGGTTATTTGACCATTTCCGCAAACAAGACGCAGTCAAAAGACGAAGGCGACGAAAAAAGCGGTTACATTCGCCGTGAACGCAGTTTCGGCAGCATGAGTCGCTCCTTCTATATCGACAACATAGACAAGACGAAAGCGACGGCCGGATTTAAAGACGGCGTTTTGACAGTGCGTTTGCCGAAAATGACGGAAACTCAACCTTCGCGTCATGAAATTAAGATCACCGATTGAATTTAATTTTTCCCGGCGTTCGAATAACATTGTAAAAAAATTTTCCGCTCACGACTTTGAAAAGTCGGGCGGAATTTTTTTGTTTACTGAATCAAGATTGCTCTGAACATTGACAAAATTTCTTGTCCGTAACCTCTTCCGGGAACTGCCCAACGCCCGTTCAAATCCTGCCAATTTCCGAGCGTCCGAGTGCCGTAATTTTTTCTGACAATATCGTAACGCGGATCCACGATCGGCATGGTCGGCAGACGCGTTGAAGAGTAGGCGAGCAGGTGCTGAATATGTGCCCGAACTCCCAGCTGTGAGGTAGGGAAATATTCACCCTTGATTGTTGCGGAAGTAGTCCCCAGCCCGCAATAATTATTTTGATCCGGAGTAACCGTGCCGCCGTACCTGAAAAATCCCGTTTCTTTCAAAGCCTGCGCAAAAGCCACATCCGGACGAATACCTTCCCGGTTACCTTCTTCGTAATAATATGCGACAATCTCTTCCGCGGAAACCGACAAATTCGGATTCGGATTATTTTTCAAAAGATACTTTACACATTGACGTTGACTTGCCATCGGAGTCCCGGTTATTGACGCATCATAAGGTGAAATTGTTTCCTTTACGAAAAAAATCGGTTCCGAAAAATCTTCCGAGTCTTCTTCAATTTTCGTCAAATCTTCCCGATTATTCCCTGTCTTGAATTTTTCGGTTCGGACGATCGCGGTTGTCTTTTCAATTCGGCGTATTTCCGATTTTGTTTCCGAATTTTGATCATGAAATCTCTTTGCCTGAGAAATTGCCGGAAAAGAAAGCGCAAATACGCATGCCGTTGTTATCGCCAAAAATTTTTTTAACCTCAAATCTCACACCCCTTAAAGTCAATATCGCAAAAAACTCCCGAATTATACCTTAAACTTGTGTTTTTGCATAAGAAAATAAGCAAAGGCAACCGGCAGGGGATTCGATTCCCCTGCGTAAAGCGCATGACGACGGCACCTCAAAACCTTGAATACATTATTCCTTCAATTGAACCTCTCCCGGCTGAAGCCGGAAGATTCTTGAAAAGATTGACGGTCAAGCCGCCCTTATTCTCAAAGGGCTGTCCAAAAGCCCCTCACACGGTCACCTCCGAAG
>CAJOPK010000176.1 GCA_905236255.1 uncultured Selenomonadaceae bacterium
CAGTTCGTCGGGAATTTTCAGCAAAGATTGAGGATTGACTCGGCGAACTGTAATTTTTTCTTTTTTCAAGTCAAGTTTTACCAATTCATAATTTTAAATTCGCTCCGTTGTACCTTGACTTGCAAATTGTTTCGGATATTGAAATTTTGCAGGAAAAATCCCCAATTTGAAGAAACAAAAGTAAGCCGAAAGACAGAAGGAGTTAAAAATTTTATGAACAGAGTGAGCGTTTTTGTAAGACGCAGAAGAATAGAGAAACTTGAACGCTGGACAATTCGGGCAATTTTGGCGGAGGCTTTTTTTTTGGCACTGTTTCCGAGTGTTGCGGCGGGCGCGGTCATTGTCGGAATTTTGACATGGTTTTTGCGTCTGCAAATTGATTCGCGTTTCAAAATGAGAAGTTTGCCGTTCGACGTGCCGGTTACGATTTTTGTTTTAATCGGTGCGTTGTCGGTATTTCTTTCTCCGGCAAGAAGTTTTGAATTGATTTACAATTACTGCGGACTTGTCGGAATTTACGGATTGACTTACCTGCTGGTCGGTCAAAATATCCGAAATTACGATCAGATAAAAAAACTTTTCGGCGCGCTGGGAATTTCCGCAATTTTGGTCGTACTGTGGGGATATTTCCAATACATTTTCGGAATAGACATAGCCGACATGAAATGGGTTGACGGCGAGGCTTTCCCGGAATTGAAAAAGCGCGTCTTTTCCACTTTGGAAAATCCGAATGTGCTTGCCGGATATTTGGACGTGTTCATTTGTTTGTTGTTGGGACTTTTGACAAAAGCAGCAACACGCGGGCAAAAAATGATTTTGGTAGGCTTTATAGTTGCATTTTCGGCTTGCCTTGCGATGACTTATTCGCGCGGAGCATTTTTGACGATGGCAATAATCTTTGTGTTTTACGGAATTTTGAGGGACAAGCGGATTTTGCTTTTGTTCCTTGCAATAACCGGAATAATAGTTTGGAGCGATTCGACTTTCACGGACAGAATTTTGTCGATATTTACGAGTACTCTTGATTCGTCCGAAGGCTTGCGAATAGGAATTTGGGTCAGCACAATTTCAATGATTGCGGATCATCCTTTTGCCGGAATAGGCTGGGGTGCTTATAAATTCGTTTATCCGCAGTACAATTATTATCTTGCCGATCCCGACATTACGATTTTCCATGCCCACAATCTTTTCCTTAATGTTGCGGCTGAAGTCGGTATACCGGGCGCACTTGCATTTTTCTGGTATTTTTTCGGGACCACGTTTTCTTCCCTTTCGCTTGATTCAAGCAGGGGGGGTGAAAAAATCAGAACGGAAGCCGCCGAAATTTTGAAACGGGCGGTGGAAAAAGATTTTACTCCCCGCCTTGTAAATGTATTTATGACAAGTTCATTTTTGAGGACTTTGGCGCAGAGTAAATCCATGCTGATGACAAGAATGAGCGACCGGTCAAATAAATTGATGGATATGATTTCGTTTACTCCGAGCGAGGAAGAACTCCGAAAATCCGGAAAACGTGACGAAGATATTAGCGACGAAGAAATTTCCGAAATTCCGGAAGATTTGAAAGTTGAAGAAAAAATTTCCGAATCCGAAAAAGCGGAAGAAAAAAATTCCGGAGTCGAAGATAAAAAAGCGAATGAGCCGGAACTTGTTCATCATGAAGAATTGAAATGGAGTTCACCGCCGCTTGCCGAAAAAATTTCCGAAAGTGAAGCCGAAAAAGAAGTTGAAGATAAAGACGATAAAGTTGATTTGCAAAAATTTGCCGGTGACGATGAAGAAAATGTAATCGCCGCAGATTTTTTGGACAAAAGAATTTCGGAAGGATTGAAATTCGGAATCGGTCTTGCATTTTTGTCCATGGCATTAAACGGCGTAACCGATGACCTGCTTTTCAATATTCCGAGTGCAATGTTGATGTGGCAACTCGGCGCACTGAGCGCGGCAATAAATTTGGTGCCGACGGAAAAATCGGCAAAAAGGAGAAGACGACGCAGATGAAAAAGTACATTTCTCAAGCAACTGTTGACAGACTGCCGCTTTATTTCAGGACTTTGCAACTTGCCGAAGAAGAAGGTCAAATGATTATTTCTTCCGAAGAATTGGGGCGGCAACTTGATTTTACTCCGGAGCAGGTTCGCAAAGATTTGACTTCATTCGGTCAATTCGGGCGCAAAGGTATCGGCTACATTGTCGCCGAACTCAAGAATCATATCGGCAAGATTTTGGGTCTTGAAAGCAAGCGGCGGCTTGCGATAGTCGGAGTCGGTCATTTGGGGGCGGCTTTGGCGAATTATGAAAATTTTGATTCGCTCGGCTTTGAAACGGTTGCCATTTTCGACGTTGACGAACGATCGGTCGGATACGAAATAAACAACATAAAAATTTACGATTTTAAAAAAATGGATTCCGTCGTGAAGCACAAGCGCATTGACATAGGTGTTATAGCGGTTCCGGAAGTTCACGCGCAGGACGCTGCCGATGCTTTGGTTGAGGCCGGAATAAAAGGCATTTGGAATTTTGCGCCGGTCAAATTGAGCGTTCCGGAAAGCGTCGAACTTGTCAATGAAGATTTGACAATCGGATTGAGCACTTTGGGCTATCGCCTGACACAAAAAGAACTTTGATAAACATTAAAAATTCAATCGGTCGGCGGTCGGCAGTTAAGTCGCTCTGCCGTAAAAACAAGTGCATCGTGGAGGACTACCACGTTAAAAAAGTGTATTTTGACCAACGGTCTTTGAA
>CAJOPK010000177.1 GCA_905236255.1 uncultured Selenomonadaceae bacterium
CCCGCCGGTGTCACCAATTCGGCCCGGTAGTTTAGTTGGTTAGAATGCCGCCCTGTCACGGCGGAGGTCGTCGGTTCAAGTCCGATCCGGGTCGCCACTTTGAAAATTGATTTCCACGATAGATTTTGTGACAATGCGTCACGAAGTGCCTCGGTAGCTCAGTTGGTAGAGCAGGGGACTGAAAATCCCCGTGTCCGTGGTTCGATTCCGCGCTGAGGCACCACATTTGAAAAGTTGACAGCTCGCAGAAAGACCGCGGGCTTTTTTGACGGGTAAATTCAATGGAACAAATTTCTCAAGCATTTCTGAATTTCATAGACACCTTCGGATATTTTGCCGTAGCCTTACTCATGGCGATGGAAAATGCCTGCATACCCGTTCCGAGCGAACTTATTTTGGGTTTTGCCGGCTATTTGATTTTCGCCGAACGCATGACTTTTACCGGCGCAATAATCGCCGGAATGATCGGAGGAATGGCGGGATCTGTTTTCGCCTATGCCGTCGGTCACAAGGGCGGCAGAAAATTCATCGATAAATACGGCAAGTATTTCCTGATAAAAAAATCTCACGTCGATATGGCGCAACGCTGGTTTGACAAGTACGGAATACGCGCCGTATTTTTCAGCAGAATGTTGCCGGTTGTCAGGACTTTCATTTCACTTCCGGCGGGTTTTGCCCGAGTCAACTTCAAGCAATTTTTATTTTACACTTTTGCCGGTTCTCTTCCCTGGACGGCTTTGATTCTCTTTGCCGGAATGATGTTGGGGGAAGGCTGGAAGTATTTGCTTGAGATCGGACACGAGGCAAGTATTGCCTTTGTCGTCTTTGCGATTTTGATTATCGCGGCATTATATTTCAAAGGGAAGCGTCGTTGAATTTTAATAATTTTCTAATGAAACTTCCGATAAAACGGAGTATAATGCCGGCAATTGAATACTAAAATGTTACAGCTCAACGATCGGGAGTCCACCAACTCCCCGATCACAAAAAAATCTTGCCGGCGGTTCCGCCAAAATCGCCGGCATTGAGGGGATGATTTATGAGCGAAGGGTTCTGCGATTATTCGCAAGCAAAAGTTTGACCGGGAAGGTTCACCACCCTCCCGGTCTTTAATTTGCCGTTTAAAGATTTCTCGACAATGTTTTTTCACAGCCAATTTGCCGCATCAAGTGCATGGTAAGTTATAATCATATCCGCTCCGGCACGTTTCATGCAGGTCAAACTTTCGATAACGACTTTCTTTTCGTCTATCCACCCGTTTTGAGCCGCCGCCTTAACCATTGCATATTCGCCGCTTACATTGTAAACGGCAATCGGATAATTTGTTGCCGCCCGGACTTTTGAAACAATGTCACCGTAAGCAAGAGCGGGTTTTATCATCAAAATATCCGCACCTTCCGAAATATCGAGTTCCGCTTCTTTCAAGGCTTCACGCGAATTTGCAAAATCCATCTGATACTGTTTCCGATCTCCAAATTTCGGAGCGCCGTGCGCCGCATCTCTGAAAGGCCCGTAAAAGCCGGAGGCATATTTGACGGCGTAACTCATTATTGAAACATTGACAAAATTTTTCGTGTCAAGTGCATCGCGAATCGCCGCAACCCGTCCGTCCATCATGTCGGAAGGTGCAATAATATCAGCTCCCGATTCCGCCTGACTGACGGCAACTTTTTGCAGAAGTTCCAAAGTCGCATCATTGTCAACATATTCGCCGCAGAGTTTCCCGCAATGCCCGTGAGAAGTGTATTGACAAAGACAAACGTCACCGACGATTACAAGATCGGGAACGGCTTTTTTTATTGCGGAAATTGCGCGCTGAACCGGAGAGTTCATATCCCACGCGCCGGAGCCGATTTCGTCTTTATATTCCGGCAAACCGAAAATTTCGACGGCGGGTATTCCGAGTGCGGAAATTTCTTTCGCAAATTCAACGGCATTGTCAACGGAAAAACGACAACAACCCGGCATGCTCGAAATTTCTTCCCGGACGTTTTCGCCGGCAACCACAAACATCGGATAAATAAAATCCTTTACGCTTAAATTTGTTTCACGAACCATAGACCGGAGATTTTCGGAAATTCTGATTCTTCTTGGTCTTATCTTAATCAACGCCCATTCCTCCCCGAATTATTGTTTGTTTAAGATTGTATTTTCTATTTAATTATAATTCGTCAATAAGAATTTTTCAAAAGAAATTTTAATTCTTAACGCCGCCGAGTTCGTCGAAAGAATGGAAAAATTATGTGTGATGATTTTTTTGCAGGGGAATTGTAATATTGGCAGAAAAAACAAAACCGGTAAAATCACCGGAGGATTCCAAGATAAAGGAGATTTAATGTATGTTCGGAATAGGCGGAGGAGAGTTTGTACTGATTTTGATTGCGGGGTTGATTCTTTTCGGGCCCGGCAAATTGCCGGAATTGGGCAGAATGTTGGGGAAGGGATTGCGCGAATTTCGCAAGGCTCAATCAATGCTTTCCGCCTCTTTGGAAGAAAGCGTAAAGGAAACTCCGAAAAAATCAAAGCCGGTTGAGAAGGTTGAAAAAATCGAAACAACGCCGGAAGAAAAATCCGAGCCGAAAACTTCAGTCGATGATGTCATAAAACTTGCGAAGGAAAATCCGATACCGGGTTCCGAAATAACAAACACAGTGCCGGAAAATTCCGGCGGCGGGGAGAATAAAAATGAAAAAATTTCTGACGATAATTCCGGCGTTAATGCTGATAATGTCGGCAACGGCGGGAGCAATGCCGCTCAAAACGGCGACGCAAACGGCACTTCAAAATAATCCGGATTTACGGAGAACGGAGCGCGCCATAGCCGTTGCCGAAGAAAATTTAAAATCCGCACGGGGGCAAAAAGGTTTTTCGGTTTCGGCAACCGGCAGCGGCAATTTTTCAAAGACCGAAGGAAGCGAAGAATCCGAAAGTCTTTCCGCCGGATTGAACGGATCGATTCCGCTTTACTCCGGCAAAAAACTTGAATCTCAAATAAAATCTGCGGAACTCGGAATTGACATTGCAAAATTCGATTACGCGCAGGCGAAAGATGATCTTGTTTACAAAGTTGTATCGGCTTATGTTGATGCGCTTGAAAATCTTGCAACTTCAAAAGTTGATCTTGAAACGGAAAGCAATTTGTCCGATCACGAAAAAAATATTGCCGCGCTTTACGATGCCGGCGCAAAAGCCAAAATAGATTATTTGCGCGCCCGCGTGGAAACAAGCAACGCCATGCAGGATGCGGCAAAATCTCATGCCGCCTATGAAGTCGCTCTTGCAAATTTGGCAACGCTTATGTCATTGCCCGGAATTTCAAATTTGACCGTCGAAGATATTGCAACTTCTTCCGAATTGGGCGAACTTGAAAATTATATTTCGTCGGCGGAGGAAAATCGGAACAATTTAAAAGCCGACGCACTCAAAGTCGAACAGGGAGAATTAAATGTCACCGTTGCAAAATCCGGGTGGAAACCGAGCATTTCCGCAAATGCCGGAGTCGGTCTTGATTCCCGGTCAAGAGTTTGGCATATTACTCCGGACGCAACGGCGGGAGTAAGTGCAAATTGGAATATTTTTGACGGCGGGGTTACCCGGGCTGAAGTGGAATCGGCAAAAATCGAACTTGACAGATTACAACTTGCACTTAAATCCGATCTCGATTCCGTTCACGAATCTGTGGTAACCGCCTACAAAAATTTGAAAATTGCCTTAATGAGAGTTCAGACCACACAAAGAGCGGCGGAACTTGCGGAAGAAGAAAGATATATCGCGACGGAAAAATACAATGCCGGCGAAGGAATTTTGCTGGATATTTTGGATGCGGAAGTTGCACTTTCGACGGCGAAAAAAAATCACGTCAGCGCGAAATATGACGTTGCCCGGTACAGATTTGATCTTGCCCATGCAACGGGAAATACTCTTGCCGTCGTAAAATAAAACTTGCCGGAAGGCGCAATACCAAAATCTGAAAGGGAGATATTTTTGAAGTTTATAAAAAGATTTTTTGACGGGATACAACGCGACTTCAGACTTTTTTTGTTCATACTTTTGCTTTTGGAAATATATCGCGGCTTGTTCATTTTAATTATGTCCGGTTATATGAGTGCCGATGCAAATTCCGGACAAGTTGCGGCGGCAATGTGGACGGGATTGCGCTTGAGTTTGAAAACGGCGGGCGCGGTGACTTTATTTTCGTTTATACTCGTCACAATTGTCGGACTTACCCCGAAATTAAGACTTGCGGTGGGAGTTTTTGCGTCGTTTATTTTTTCGGTACTCTTTATGGCAAGATTCCCGTATTACCGGGAATTTCATTCGACTTTCGGAATTGAAGTGTTGCAGGGATTAAATGACGACCTCGGATCAATTTTCGTCATGATCGTTCAGGAATACGGATTTTTCTGGAGGTTTCCGGTCGCGATGATTTTGACGGTAATTTGTATTGCTCTGTTGAGCCGTTTTTTGATTTTGAAAACTTTCGCCGCGCCGGAACTTGACGGATTTACGCGCAAAGCCGGATTTGTTTCCGGACTGGTTTTGCTTGTCGGGGCTTTCGGATTGTTTGTAAGATTCGGCGGAAGTTTCACTTACGGCGGCGGAGTAAATTGGGAAAATGCCGCAGTCACAAACGACGAATTTTTAAACGAATGTATTTTGGACGACGCGCAGGCACTTTACCGAACTCGAACTTTGGCAAAGAGAATGACCGAAGGCGAAATTTCCGGAATTGACAAAGAAAATGTCAGGGCGGCGGCGGAAACAATTTCCGCACAAAAAAATCTTAATGCCGAAAGTCTTTTGCCTTATCTTGAAAGAAAGACCAAAGGCGCGAAAATTCAAAAGCCGAAACATATTTTTGTAATTTTGGGTGAAACTTGGATGCAATGGCCGATGCTCGGAAAATATGCGGAATTGCACGTTGCCGACGGGATTAAATCTTTGATTGCGGAACAGAATTGTTATTACAGCCGGAATTTTATGCCGAACGGCGATTTTACTTCCGTTGCAATTACCGGAATGGTAACCGGCTTGCCGGACATAAACATTCGCGTAAATTATCAACCGAAAACTTATTCGGAAGTTTATCCGACTTCTCCGGCGCAATATTTCCACGAACTCGGTTACAAAGTTGATTTTTGGTACGGCGGGACTCCCGGCTGGGACAATATTTCAAAAATGTCAATCGCGCAGGGTTTCGACAATTTTTACGGATTCCCGGATTACAATGCGCCAAAACAAAATACTTGGGGGACGAAGGACGAAAACCTTTTCAATGCGCTTGAAAAACACCTTGCCGACGAACCTCCCACAGTTCATCTTATCATGACGACGACAAATCACCCGCCTTACAATTTGAATTTGGAAGAGGAAGGCTTTGACGTAAACAACTGCATTTCCGAATTAAAAAAACTTCCGAACATTGACGATCCCGGAAGTCTTGCAACGGAACTCGGTCATTATTTCTATATGGACAAATGTGCGACGAAATTTATTCGCGATGTTTCAAAAAATTATCCGGACAGTCTTTTCGTTGTTACGGGGGATCATGCGGTAAGGACGGATCCGGGTACACGCCCGACAATTTTCGAGCATCAGAGCGTTCCCTTTGTGATGATCGGCGCGGGAATTACCAAAAATATTTTGCCGGCTGACACGGTCGGCGGACACATTTCGATTTTCCCAACGATTTTTGAACTTATCGCGCCGAAAGATTTTGTATATCGAAGCATTGTGCCGGGACTTTTTGAAAGCAACGGCGTTGCCTTTAACCGCGACGTTTTCATTACTCAAAATGCTGCCGGAAAAATTGATTCGGAGGCGGTTGAAATTTTGCCGCATGTCGCTTCTGCCGAATTGAACAGAGTAAATTTGACTGCGGAGCAGGAGAACGCAAAAAAAATTGTCGGAGCCGTCAGAACGGTTGCTTGGCAATTATTGACAAAGGGAGCAGACTTGAATAAAGTTCCGACCGGCGATTAAGGAACCGGGAATATAACAAAACTTTTTCTGCAGGTCACAAATTTTTTCCCCCCGACCTGCAGTTTTTTTGACCGGCTAAGCACAAAATTTTTGAGATAAGCACAGATAAGCACAGATAAGCACAAGTTAAGCACAAGTTAAGCACAGACAAAAATTTTCGGAAAATCGCGTCGGTACGCCAAAAATTTGAGTTAAGCACAGATAAGCACAGTTA
>CAJOPK010000178.1 GCA_905236255.1 uncultured Selenomonadaceae bacterium
AAAAAAATTTTTTGCCGTATGTAAATTTTGTGATAGAATACCAAAAAGTTTTTTCGAGAGGAGGAGCCGTCATGAAAATTCAAGGTGCGGTAATAATCGAACAGGGCGTGACTTTTGCAATAATTGCGGTCAAGCAGACGGTAACAAATTACACGGCACGCGCAATGCAGGTGCGCCATGAACTTTCCTATTTCTTCCCGAATATGCCGATAATTTTGATGTCGCAGGATTCAAACGGAACTCCGCATTTTTACGGACGGCGGGACATTGTGGAATTTTTGAAAACCGTTCGATTGGATCAGATTCCCTGGAAAGAATATCACATATATTGAGTATAAATTGAGGAGGAATTTTTGTGAAGAAAATTATTGATGTTTTGAAAGAATTTCGCCCGGAGTATAAATTTGAAGAGGTTGACGATTTTATTTCGGAAGGAACTTTTGATTCGGTGGATTTGCAGGAATTTTACGGCGTGTTGGAAACGGAATACAATATCGAACTTGCCGGAACCGATCTTTTGCCGCAGAATTACCGCAACATTGAGAGTATCCGCGATCTTCTCGAAAGTCGCGGCGTAAAATTTGAGGATTGATCATGACCAATTCAATTATAAACGGTCTTCTTAAAATTCCCGCCACCGCAGTCTTTGCGGCGTATGTTGCATTTTTTGCCCTGCGAAATTATTTTACTCCCCTCACAAATGATGATTATTCTTACAGCTTTATGTGGGACGGGGCGCACGGCGGCAACGTAAATAAAGTGGCAACCGTTTACGAACGTATTTCTTCCTTTGAAGATATTTGGCTTTCGCAGTGGTCACATTATTTCACTTGGGGCGGACGAACGGTTGCACATACGACAGATCAATTTTTCCTTTGGATAGGCAAGCCGGCTTTTGACATTGCAAGCACATTCGTCTTTGCCGTGCTGTTGTTGTCAATTTATCAAATTACGATTAAGCCCATGCGCTGGAGCAGAATTTCGGCAAGACGGTTGACGTACATTTTTTTTGGCATATGGTTTTGCGTTCCGGTATTCACCGAAACGATGCTTTGGATGACGGGAGCCTGCAATTATTTGTGGATGACAACTTTGCAGATAATTTTTCTCCTGCCTTACATAAACGCATTTACCGAATCGTTGCCGGGAGATGCCAAAATTGTTTCGGCTCATCGCGAGTCTTCGGAAATAAAATTTGTTTTCATGATTTTCGCCGGAATAATTGCCGGTTGGTCAAATGAAGCGGGCGCAATTGCGACGATATTTTTGGCGGCGTTTTTCATTTTTTTCACAAAACAACGTGCCGGGTTGCAAAGTTGGCAAGTCGCCGGTTTTGTCGCTCTTGTAATCGGTTTTCTGTTCATGATGTTTTCGCCCGGCAATTTGGCAAGAATGTCCTACGCTTACGATACTTTCCGCGTGGATTTCGGAGTGATGTATCAACATTTGAGAACGTCGATACCTCCTTTTGTGAAATACGAATCCGTTTTGTTTCTGCCGATAATTTATCTCGTATACAAATATTTTGGCGCCGGAATTTTGAGGAAAAAGTTTGACGACGTAAATTTTAAAATTGTCGTTGCCTTCACTTCAGCTTCAATTATTGTTTTGGCGGCGTTGCTGTTTTCACCGGAATTTCCGTTGCGTGCGGGTTTTCCTTCACCGATATTCTTGATAATCGCATCACTGACGGCGGTCAACATAATTGTAAAGGAACATTTGCTTGAAAGCGGATTTTTGAAATCCGTCGTCGTGCTTGCCTGCGTTTTCATAACGGCTTTGGGGGTCGTTTCGACGGTTTTCAGTATGTCGGTCGATTGGAAATTTTTAAAACAGATGCGAAATCGCTATCACATAATTGAGCGACAACATGACAACGATTTGGTTGTCGTTCCGAAAATTCACCGGGTTCATTCAAAGGCGGATTTGTTGGGAGCCAGAACGGCGTATTATTACTACTTCCACAAAGTTGCAAACAGCGGAATTTCGGAGGACCCGAATTTTTACAGAAACGTGGAATTTGCCCGTTATTACGGATTGAAACAAGTTAAGGAAGAAGATTAAACCTGCAATTTTCGTGACCGACAAAGGATAAGCGGAATTTATGGAAACATTTAAAGTCGAAGGAATTATTTTGCAGACGACCGATTTCGGCGACGCAAACAGAGTCGTTACCCTGTTTACGGAAGAATTTGGGAAGCTTGACGTAAATGCTTACGGTTGCCGGCGGGCGAAAAGTCCCTTTTCGGGTGTCATGCAAATGTTTAATCATATTTCGGCGGAATTGAGCAGGGGATCAAAAGTCGACACGGTACGCGATGCCGATATTGTGCATTTTTATCCCGCAATCACCGCCGATCTTGAGCGGCTGGCGTATGCCTCTCTTTTTTTTGAAATTGTAAATCGGATGACTTTGCCGAAATTTCCGGAGAAACCGGTTTTTGATCTGTTGAAAAGATTTTTGCCTTTCCTCAACGACCGAAATCCGAAAATCGCCGCGCTTATGGGAGCCTGTCAATTTATGCAATTCAGCGGTATTCAGTTAAATTTCGACCATTGCGTTCATTGCAACAAAAAAATCGAAGGTGACGCTTATATTTCTTTGCCGGACGGCGGTGCCGTTTGTCAAAATTGCGTTGAATTTTCAAACGACGCGACGGATTATCCGGAGAATTTGCGTTTGACCTTTGAAAAAATGTTAAACTTTTTGGGGCGCGAAGATGAAAAAATTTCTTTCAAGCCGCAACAGATTCGGGCGGCGGAAGATTTTTTCTTGAATTACATTCAATCCGAACTCGGCAGAGAACTCAATTCCGCAAAATTTATTCGTCAACTTTCGACTTCTTTTTAGAATTTCGCAAGCCGTTTAAATTTCTTTATTTTTTGCGTTTTCTCAATGCCTTCAAAAGAGTTTCTTCCGCGTGTTCCATGTGACGTTCGGCGGCTTCCCTTGCTCCGCCGGCATCACCGTCCGCTATGGCTTCCACCATGTCGCGATGTTCTTCCAATGTTTCCCGGAGCCTTCCCGGATAAGACATTGACAAAGTTCTGAAACGCGCAAGCTGATCCTTCAAATTGCTGACTATACCGACAAGTCGTTCGTTGCGGCTGACCTGATACAAAAGACCGTGAAATTTTATATCCGTTTCGACAATTTTATCAATGTCGTTTTCTTCTATATAACCTTCAATTTCCGTCAACAAACTCTGCAAAGTTTCAAGTTCTTCCGGCTCTATCCTGCGCGCGGCAAGTCCGGTGGAAAGTGATTCCAGAGCGGAACGAATTTCAAAAATTTCCTTTATGTCGCGGACGGAAACATCGGAAACGTAAGTTCCGCGACGCGGCATCATTATCACATAACCTTCCTGCTCAAGTTTGCGAATTGCCTCTCTTACCGGAGTCCGACTTATTCCCAATTCTTCGGCAAGCTGAACTTCCATAAGCCTTTCGCCCGGCTCCAAAATTCCCTTTCTTATCGCGTCGCGCAAAGTTTCGCAGACGACTTCCCGGAGCGGTTGATAACTGTCCAAATTTACCGGTGCAAGTTTGTTGCCCATAATCTTTCATTCCCTTACAAAACACTTCAAAAATTCTTTCGTCGAAATTTTACCGGAAAATATTTTTCCGGGTCAACAAAAAAATGATTTGTATACTGTATTTGTTTGAAAGCACGTCGAAAAATCGCAATCGTCAATTTTCTTGCAGGGGAATTGCGGCATTGGCAGAAAAGACAAGTTCTGTAAATTTGTTAAAAGTTTTTAAGGAGGAATTTTTTCTAAAATGCTTGACATGAAATTTGTACGCGATAATCTCGAAACCGTCCGTACAATGTTGAAAAATCGAAACAACCCTTTGAGTTTGGACGGATTTTCCGATTTGGAAAAAAAGCGTCGCGAAATTTTGAGCGAAACGGAACAACTCAAAAATCAAAGAAATTCGACTTCAAAAAAAATCGGCGCAATGAAAAAAGCCGGAGAAAATACCGATGCCATTTCCGCCGAAATGCGTGAAGTCGGAGCGAAGATTTCCGAACTTGACAACGAATTGCGTGACGTTGAGGAAAAACTTCGCGATTTTCTCCTGCATATTCCGAATATGCCGAAAGAGGACGTTCCGATCGGAAAAGACGATTCGCAAAATCCGGAAGTTCGTCGGCACGGAGAACCGCGTAAATTTGACTTTGCTCCGAAAGCGCATTGGGATCTCGGCGAATCTTTGAATATTTTGGACTTCGACCGCGCCGCAAAAGTTTCCGGTGCAAGATTTACTTTCTATAGAGGACTCGGTGCAAGACTTGAGCGCGCCTGCATAAATTTCATGATGGATTTGCACGCAAACAAGCACGGCTATACCGAAATGCTTGCGCCTTACATTGTCAATCGCGACAGCATGATCGGCACCGGTCAACTTCCGAAATTTGCGGAAGATATGTTCAAAGTCGAAAACTCCGATTTTTATCTCGTCCCGACTGCGGAAGTCCCCACGACAAATTATCATCGTGACGAAATTCTTTCCGCAGAAAATCTGCCGGAATATTACAGCTGTTACACCGCCTGTTTCCGGGCAGAGGCCGGATCCGCCGGACGTGATACTCGCGGGCTTATTCGTCAGCATCAGTTTAACAAAGTCGAATTGATTAAATTCACCAAGCCGGAAGATTCGTGGAACGAATTGGAAAGCATGGTTGATGCGGCGGAGGACGTTTTGAGAATTTTGGAAATTCCTTACAGAGTCGTTCTTCTTTGCACCGGCGACATGAGTTTCACTTCCGCAAAAACCTACGATATTGAAGTTTGGATGCCCGCGCAGGATAAATACCGCGAAATTTCTTCCTGCTCGAATTGCACGGATTATCAGGCGCGCCGGGCAAATATAAAATTCCGCCGCGACACAAAATCAAAACCGGAATTTGTTCACACATTGAACGGCTCCGGAATTGCCGTCGGCAGAACGGTTGCCGCAATTTTGGAAAATTATCAGCAGGAAGACGGCAGCGTTTTAATTCCGAAAGCTCTCGTCCCCTACATGGGCGGAGTAGAAAAGATTTGTAAATAAATAGAGTTCACACATTGCGAAGTTGCCGCTTGAAAATCCGGTGACTTCTTTTTTTAGGCTAATGTCTTTTGTATACAATTTGACACAATTTTTGTTTTTTATTAGAATACGGTTCGTATTTATAAAAAATTTTACGGGAGGTTCGGGAGGAAAGTGGATTTTTCACAACTTTTGACAGACATAAACGATTTTGTATGGGGACCGGTAATGCTTGCCTTATTGGTGGGTACCGGAGTATTTTTGACGATAAGATTAAAATTTTTGCCGTGGATAAATTTGTGGTATTCCATAAAAATTATTCTTTACTCAAAGAGCGAACACAAGGGAGATCTTTCTCCGTTCCAATCTTTGATGACGGCACTTTCCGCAACCGTCGGCACGGGTAATATCGTCGGCGTTGCGACGGCTATGGTTTTGGGCGGTCCCGGCGCGATCGTGTGGATGTGGATCAGCGCGGCGTTCGGACTTGCCACGAAATACGGCGAATCCGTTTTGGCGGTAAAATATCGCGAAACAAATTCCGTCGGTGAAATGGCGGGCGGCCCGATGTACGCAATGAAAAACGGTATCGGCGGGTCTTTGGGCAGAATCATGGCGGCACTCTTTGCATTTTTTGCGGTCTGCGCGTCTTTCGGTATCGGAAACATGACGCAGGCAAATTCGAT
>CAJOPK010000179.1 GCA_905236255.1 uncultured Selenomonadaceae bacterium
ACACGTCGAATCCGGCTCAAGCGTTCAAGATTACATTCTTCAGAGTGATTTGACCAGAACAAATGTTGATGCGGTAATTAAAGGTGCACGCGTAATCAAGGAATGGAAAGAGGAAGACGGCGGCTATGCCGTACTCATGGAAGTTCCCATCTTCGGCGTAAGCAAGAGTCTTTCAAGTGCGATAATGCCCAAACCTTCAACTCCGCCCATAGCTTTCCCCGCTCCCACGGCACCGCCCGTAACTCAAGTTGAAGTCACCGTAAACACTCCTTCCGGTCAGGGCGGCTATACCGGCGTCATTGTTGACTGCAAAGGACTCGGCTTGAACCCGGTTATGAGTCCGGTCATCAAAAACGCTGCCGGCAACAAAATTTACGGTCATGAAAACCTTGATTACGATTTGGTAATTCGTGACGGTATGGTCAGCTATGCAAACGATCGCAGTCAGGCCGGTCGTGCGGGTTCCAATCCGATCGTCGTAAGAGCGGAATCCCTTTCGGATCATAACGCCAATCCCGTTATCAGCGTAAACGATGCCAATCTTATTTTGACCGAAAACAACTCAAGCGGTTTTCTTTCAAAAACCGCAGTGGTATTCATGTACTGATTTGTAAATGCGATAACTTCGCAAACTTTCGATACAAGCCGATGAATTAAATTCGTCGGCTGTTTTTTATGCAAAAAGTCCGGTTACAAAATTGATAAATCCGTCAAAAATCCACCGGAAAAAAGATTTCCGTTCAATGTCGTCGGTTGCAATTAAGTCAGTTGATGCAATTTCTCTGCCGTCACAAATTACGCCGATTTTGCCGACAACTTCACCTTTTTTTACGGGAGCGGTCAAAAATTTCGGAATATCCGTTTCAATCTTGTATGCTTCGGAATCATCCGAAAAAATCGGCATGACAATCTCATCGGTCGCTCTGACGGAAACATTTTCGCGCCTTCCGGAAATGACCGGAATATTTTTTATTTTTTCGCCGCGCTTTATTACGGTTTCCGATTTTACCCTTTCAAAGCCGTAATCGAGCAGGGCAACGGAATCATTCCAAAGATACAGGCTGTCCAAAACGACGGCTATAAGCAAAATTCCGTCACGTTTCGCAGCGCTGACAAGACAACGCCCCGCCGCATCGGTGTATCCCGTTTTTACTCCGCAACAGCCGCGATAAAGCCACAGCATTTGATTTTCGTTTTGAAGTTGTCGCGGCGCATTGATTCCGGGAACGATTTTTTCTTTTGTGCCGACAATCTCCGCAAAACTTTTCAATGTGTATCCGTGTGCGGCAAGAATTGCAAGGTCATGTGCCGTGGTGTAATGATTTTCGTCCGGAAGTCCGTTCGGATTTGTAAAGCGGGTATTTTTTGCGCCGAGTTCCCGTGCCCTTCCGGTCATTCGGGCGGCAAATTTTTCGGTCGTCCCGTCAATATGTTCCGCAACAGCTATTGCGGCATCATTCCCGGAAACAAGCATCATCCCGTAAAGAAGATCGCGCAGGGAAATTTTTTCGCCGTTTTCCAGCCACATCGTCGAGCCTTCCGCGCCGTAAGCATTTGAGCCGATCGTTACGATTTCGTCAAGTTCTCCGTATTCCGCCGCCGTTATCAAAGTCATCAATTTTGTCGTGCTTGCCGGATACATTTTCTTTTCGGCTTCACGTGCATAAATCACATGACCGGTTTCCGCTTCAATCACGACGGCTGAAATTGCGGTCATATTCGGCAGGGGATCTCCGGGAAGAACGGGACGCGAATTTTTCATGGGATTTATTGTAAAGCCGGGATTTAATCCGGAATTTTCGGAAGTCAAAACCGACAAAGATTCGGCATTTTCAACCGGAACTTCGCCGGAAAAATTTTCAATTTCCGGCGTTGCCTCAACATTAAAAGCGACGATTGACATCAACAAAACCGTTGCCGAAAAAAATTTTCCAATCAATTCCGAATCGCCGCCTTTCAAAACTTCAGCCGAAGATAAATTTTATTGCTTGATCCAAATTTCCGAAACGATAAAACAGACACATAAATATTATTGCGGCGGAGAAAAAATATTCCTGCCATGACCCCACCGTGAAAAGTTTTATTCCGTGTTTTCCGTGCGGAGTAAAAATCGGAACGCGTCCGCAAATTCCGTCTTCCGCAATATGCAAAAGTGCACCGACCAGAGCGTAACTTATTAAATTTGCGACGAGTTCGATTGACGGATCCGGATAATAAATTTTCGCGAATTGCAAAAGCACGATCGGAAAAAGGTACATCGGCGGATAATGTGACCATGTCCTGTGATTTTTGCGCCATTTCCAATAGGCTTTGCTTTCCTGCGGCGGTTGACCTTCCACCTTGTCCGGAATCACCGCGCCGATTATTCCGGATGCAACAAAAAGCGCGTCGTTCGTTGCCGCATAAATTATAAATCCGGTTACAATCTGATGATTAATCCACTTCATTTGTTTCTTGCGTAACTTCTCCTTTTGTATTGCTTATTTATTTTTCATTATACAGAATGACAAGCTTCGGGTCAACAAAAAGGGTATAGAACAGCACGGGCGTTTCATAAAACGGGAAATTTCGTAACCGGCATAGCGATTTGATGTTAAACCCAAAAATAAATTTTTAGCTGACTTTTCTTTGTCCGGCAACAAAGAAAAGTTACAAAAGAAAATGCCTCCATATGTCGCGAGCAACGCCGTCCCGGCGTCA
>CAJOPK010000180.1 GCA_905236255.1 uncultured Selenomonadaceae bacterium
ACAAAAATTTTTTGTACCTGCAACAAAAAACGATGCCTTATATCTCCCGATTGAAATCGGGAGTTTTACGGCGTATTTTAAATAAAACAAAAAGTGCAGGAATATCCTTGATAAACGCGAACTACCACAAGCATTTATGAAAATTATTTTCCGGAGATGATTATATGGTTAAGAGAATTTACGTTGAAAAGCGCAAAGGCTTTGATATTCCGGCGCAACATATGCTTGAAGATTTTAAAGAAACTTTGAACGCGCAAAATTTGGAGAACGTCCGGCTTTTTGTGCGTTACGATATTGAAGATTTGAGCGAAGACGACTTTTTGAAAGTTCGCGACATTGTTTTTTGCGAGCCGAATGTTGACGATGTTTTTGAAAATTTGCCGGCGGAAATTGACATGAACAAAACTTTTGCCGTCGAATTTTTGCCGGGTCAATTCGATCAACGCGCAGATTCCGCTTCAGAATGTGTCGGGCTTGTGACCGGCGGCGAACGACCCGTAATTCATTCCGCAAAAATTATCGCGCTTGAAGGCAATATTTCTCCGGAAGATTTTGCAAAAATTAAATCCTATTCGATTAACCCGGTTGAAGCGCGGGAGGCCGGTTTTGACGTTCCGGAAACTCTCAAAACAAAAATCGAAACTCCCGCCGATGTCGATACTCTTTACGAGTTCAACACGATGACCGACGACGAACTCAAAAATTTTTCAACCGAATCCGGTTTTGCAATGAGTTTCGACGATCTGAAATTCTGTCAAACTTACTTCCGTGATGAAGAAAATCGTCCGCCCACAATTACCGAACTCCGGGTTATCGACACTTACTGGTCGGATCATTGTCGGCATACGACTTTTACAACCGTTTTGGACGAAGTAAATTTTGGTGAGGGAAAATATGCCGAAGAAATTAAGCGCGCTTACAATGATTATCTTGACGAGCGCAAAAAACTTTACGGCGAAAATCCTAAACCTTTGACCTTGATGGATATGGGAACGATTGCCGCAAAAATTTTGAAACGCGACGGAATTTTGACGGGACTTGACGAATCGGAAGAAATTAATGCCTGCAGCATAAATGTCAAAGCCGACGTTGACGGGCATCCGGAAGATTGGCTTGTCATGTTCAAAAACGAAACGCACAATCACCCGACGGAAATTGAGCCTTTCGGCGGCGCGGCTACCTGTCTGGGCGGCGCGATAAGAGATCCTTTGAGCGGCAGGTCTTATGTTTACCAAGCGATGCGAGTTACCGGAAGTGCAGACCCGCGCAAAAAATTTGATGAAACTTTGCCGGGAAAACTTCCGCAGAAAAAAATTACACGCGATGCCGCGCACGGTTACAGCTCTTACGGAAATCAAATCGGACTTTCGACCGGGCAGGTTCACGAAATTTATCACGAGGGTTATCTTGCAAAGAGAATGGAGATCGGCGCGGTAATTGCAGCCGCCCCTAAAGAAAACGTCGTCAGACTTCGTCCGGAGATCGGCGATGTCGTCGTACTTTTGGGAGGTCGTACCGGGCGTGACGGTATCGGCGGGGCAACCGGTTCAAGCAAAGTTCATACAGCCGAATCTCTTGAAACGGCGGGCGCGGAAGTTCAAAAAGGAAATCCGACCGTCGAAAGAAAAATTCAAAGGCTTTTCCGAAATTCCAAAGTTGCAAAGATGATAAAGCGTTGCAACGATTTCGGAGCGGGCGGAGTTGCCGTTGCCGTCGGCGAATTGGCGGAAGGTTTGAAAATAAATCTTGATGCGGTCAGAAAAAAATATGAAGGTCTTGACGGCACGGAACTTGCAATTTCCGAATCACAGGAGAGAATGGCGGTCGTGCTTTCGCCGGAAAATGTTGACGCTTTCGTAAAATTTGCGGACGAAGAAAATCTTGAGGCTTATCCGGTTGCGGAAGTCACCGGCGACAAAAAACTTGTCATGAATTGGCGCGGCAACAAAATCGTTGACATAAGCCGGAAATTTTTCGACACAAACGGCGTTGCCCGTCATGCAAAGGCTTTTGTAAAGGGGATCGGGAAATATCAACGACTCGGAAAATCGGAAGACGTTAAAGCCGCTTGGATTGAAAATCTGCAAAAATTGAATGTCTGCAGTCAATCGGGACTTGTCGAAAGATTTGATTCGACGATCGGCGCGGCAACAGTTTTGATGCCTTTCGGCGGAAAAAATCAGCTTACTCCGGCTGAAGTTTCGGCGGCAAAATTGCCGGTAAACGGAGAAACTTCGACGGCAACTTTGATGAGTTTCGGCTTTGACGCAAAAATTTCGGCGTGGAGTCCTTATCACGGTGCGATTGAGGCGGTGACTTCAAGTCTTGCGAAATTGACGGCTGCCGGTGCGGATTCGTCGAAGGCATATTTGACTTTCCAGGAATATTTCCGCAGACTTGAGGATATTCCGGAAAATTGGGGTGAACCGGTTGCGGCACTTTTGGGAGCGTTTACGGCGCAAAAGGCCTTCGGAGTTGCGGCAATCGGCGGCAAAGATTCGATGAGCGGGACTTTTGAAAATTTAAATGTTCCGCCGACTTTGGTAAGTTTTGCCGTTGCGACCGGAGATGCCGGAAAAATCATTTCGCCGGAATTTAAATCTCCCGGCAACAAAGTTTATTTGATTGACTGCGTGCGCAATGAATTTAATATCCCCGATTTTAACAATCTGAAGAAAAAATTTGCGCGCGTTCACGAATACATTCAAGCCGGAAAAATTATTTCGGCCATGAGCATTTCAAACGGCGGTATAGGTGAAGCCGTTTCAAAAATGGCAACAGGCAACGATGTCGGATTTAAATTTTCCGCGCCGGTGAGATTTTTTGATAAAAATTACGGAAGTTTGATTTTGGAAGCGGCGGCGGGTGTCGAACTTGATTTTTGGGAACTCGGCGAAACGACAAATTCCGGCAAAATTGAACTCGGCGGCGTTTCGATAACTCTTGACGAAATTAAAAATGCTCTTGCCGCACCTCTTGAAAAGATTTTCCCGACAAAAGTTAAAAATACTCCGAAATTTGATTTTGCCGCAACTTTGAAAAAAGCATCTTTCAAACAATCGGCAAAAACTAAAATTGCAAAGCCGCGCGTTTTCATTCCGGTTTTTCCCGGCACGAATTGCGAATATGACAGCGCGAAAGTTTGGAAACGGGCGGGAGCGGATCCGAAA
>CAJOPK010000181.1 GCA_905236255.1 uncultured Selenomonadaceae bacterium
ATTTCAACGGGATTATCGGAGTAAATATTTACATTGTCTTTTGACGGGAGATCTGCGACATTTTTAATTTGAACGGTATTACCTTCGACGGTCAGAGAATTTGCATTGACCTCTCCCATAAACATTACATCGCCGTCGGCAACATCATACGATCCGTAAATTTCGGAGGATTTTAAGCCGGTGCCGGCAACATTTATATTGCGTGTGTCGTTGAGAGTGCCGCCGGTCACGAAACTTTCGAAATCCGAATCACTCAAAGACCGGGAAGATGCAAAAAGACTTCCGGCATTGATGACGGAGCCGTTGCCGAAAACAATTCCGCTCGGATTGACGATAAACAAGCCGATATTCGGCGCGTTAATCGTTCCGTAAATCAGTGAGGGATTATTCATCGCGACGTAATTCAAAACATTTTTCATGCCGGCGAAATTCAAAATTTCATCTTTCGCGACGGAAAAATCAACCCATTTAATCCAAGCATTACTGTCGGTCACGCCTTCAATGTTCATTTCTTTTACGGCTTTGGTAATGCTTTCGATATTGCGGCTATCGATCACGCCTTCGGGCAGAGCCTCAGCCGGTGTAACAAAACCGGCAGTCAGCGCAAGGGCAATTCCGCTGCCCGCCAAAAATTTTTTTAATGTGCGGTATTGTTTCCGCAAAATACTCCTTTTCATTTTTATTCACTCCCGGAAAAACAAGATTCTTTTGAAATTTTTAACCCTTTCCTGTCTGAAAATTAACGTGCATATTCTACAAACAAAAAAATATTCCCCTGCAAAAAAGTTAAATTTTCATTAAATTTTTTGCGAAGAACATTTCAAACAAAAATAGCGTTTGTCGGTCAATGTATTAGTCACCGACCGATAACTCCGGCAAGTCTTGCAGAGAATTTATTCCCAAAGTCTTTAAAAATTTTTCCGTCGTCCCGTAAAGTATGGGTCTGCCGGCGATTTGTTTTCGCCCGACTTCTTCGATCAATTCCAATTCCGCAAGTTTTGCGACAACTCCGTCAACATTTACCCCGCGAATGTTTTCAATTTCCGCACGGGTAACGGGTTGCATGTAAGCTACGATTGACAAAGTTTCAAGCATTGGGGCCGAAAGTTTTCTTTCGATTATTTTTCCCAGCCTTAAAATAAGCGGATAAAATTCTTTTTTTGCGGCAAGCTGTTTTCCGCCGGCAACCGTCCTTATCGTAAGTCCGCGATCTTCGAGTTCCCTTTCCAGTTGTCTCAAAAGTTCGGCGGTTTGCAAAATTCCGATCTCCAAAATTTCCGATATTTTTTCCACAGACAACGGTTCACCTGCCGCAAAAAGTATTGCCTCAAGTGCCGCAGTGTTGTTTTCCGTATTCATCAATTTGTAACTCCCCTGAAATAATGACCGCGCGTAAAATTTTCAATCTCCGTGCCGCCGAATTTATACGCCCGTACAATTTCCGAAATTTCGCCGGGATTTAAAGCGCGTCCGTCAATCCGGATCGCCGAAACATTTTCAAATTCGTTCCGGTTTTCAATCATCGAAAGGGTTTTTGAATTTAAAATGTGCATACGGCAAAATTGATCCGTCACAACCGGAAAGAGCGCGTTCTTCCTGTCTTTTAAGTAAAATTTATTTTTGCGGCAGATGTGCGGACAAGTTTTTTCACCTATACCGCCGATAAAACTTCCCGCAATACAATAATCCGAAATCATCAATTCGGTTTTCCCGTGAACAATGCACTCGACCGGCAGGGAAGATTTTTTGGCAAGATTTTTGACCTGCGTCAAAGTCAATTCCGGCGAAAGAGTGACGGCAGAAATTCCTTCGGCTTTCAAAAAATCTATGGTTTCGGAATTAAAGACAATCAAAGAAAAATCCGTCCGCAAAGGGGCGGCGGTAATTTTTTTCGCAAAATGCAAAGTGCCGATATTGTGAATGTAAACCGCATCGACTTCCGCACCGGTAAGAATTTTTTCAAGTTCCGGAAATTCTCCTTCCCGGACAATTCGGGGCGTTCCGAGGTAAAAATTTTTGCCGGCATTTTTTACGAGTTCACGCGCCGAAAAAATTTCTTTCAAACCGACCGGACGATTTTCAAAATTTTCTCCGCCGTACAAAATCGAATCTGCCCCGCCTTCAATCGCGCCTTTGATTTTTTCCGGAGTGTCAACCTGTGCAATAATTTCGTTTTTTTCCGGAATGTAAGGCTCAAATTTTTCTTCCGGTGAAAGTTTTTCCGATTTGACTTTGACAAATTTTTTCAGGCGCATTTTTTCAAGTTCTTCCGTAACTTTTCGCCGGACTTCGTTAATTTCGCCGAGCGGCACCATCAAATTTTCGTCAATGTCCGATTCAAGATTTTTGAGTTCAAAAATCGAATTGCCCAAACGTCCGACCTGTTTAAAGAGTGCATCAAAATTCAGCGGACGGGTTTTTGCCGGTTCCGCAACAAAATCGGTTTTTGCGGTTGAAAAATTTCCTTCGTCGTCGGTCATCGTCAAAATCAACGGGTTTCCGATTTTCGCCGTGACTTTTGCATTGACCGGGAATTTTTTTATCGGTGCGGCGGAAGTGAAAAATTTTCTTGATTCCGCAATCAATTCCGAATCAAAAATTTTAAAAACCCGGTCATGAATTTTTACGCCGCGAGTTTCGGAAGTTTCAATCGTGCAAAGATCGCCGGAAATTTTAAAATCGTTGACGGTGAAAGTTACGCGACCGCCGACCTTTACCCAAATTTCGCATTGATCTCCGGAATTTATTTTCCCGGCAAGTTTTACGGTAATTTTTCCGCGCTCAACTTTTGCAACGCGCCCGATTAAAACTCCGCGATTATTCGGGCGTTTGTCGCCGATTAAATCTTTTCCCGGATTTTTTTCAAGAAATGCAGTCGTAAAATCTCTGTTGAAAATCTGCGCGAGTTTCAAATGTTCCGGCGGAGAAGTGAAATTTTTGTCGCCGGCAAGAATTTTGTCAATCGCCCGCCGATAAACCCCGACAACCGTTGCAACGTATTCGGGACGCTTCATTCTGCCCTCAATTTTCAGGGAGGAAACGCCGGCATTTATGAGTTCCGGCAAAATATCAAGCGTGTTTAAATCTTTCGGACTTAAAAGATATTTTCCGGCATCTTTCAAAATCTCCCGTCCGTTTTCGTCAACCAAATCATAGGGCAGACGGCAGGGTTGAGCGCAACGTCCGCGATTTCCCGAACGTGCGCCGATCATGCTGCTCATCAGGCATTGACCGGATCGGCAAATACAAAGTGCGCCGTGCATAAAAATTTCAATTTCGATCGGTGCATTTTTTGTGATTTTTTCAATTTCGGTTAAAGTCGTTTCGCGAGCCAAAACTGCCCGCGAAAATCCGAGTTCGGCGACGGCGGCAACTCCTTCCGAATTGTGCACGGTCATTTGAGTTGAGGCGTGCCGGGGAATTTGCGGAGCAATTCTCTCTGCAATTTTTGCCGCACCGAAATCCTGAACCAAAAAAGCATCGACATTCAAGCCCGCCAAAAATTTTATGTATTCCGAAAAATTTTCAAGTTCTCCGTCCTCAATAATCGTGTTGACGGTCACATGAATTTGTACGTTTCGCAAATGTGCATATTCGACGGCGCGGCTCAATTCTTCACGGGAAAAATTCCCGGCAAATGCACGCGCTCCGAAATTTTCTC
>CAJOPK010000182.1 GCA_905236255.1 uncultured Selenomonadaceae bacterium
AAAAAATCACTGGTACACTTACAGCGATGACGAACTTGCAAAGAAACTTGATGAAGTCGGGCGCGATACTGCTACAGTTCAGCGTTACAAAGGTCTCGGTGAAATGAATCCGGAACAGCTTTGGGAAACGACAATGGATCCCGCCGGCAGGACAATGCTCCGCGTCGAAGTTGAAGATGCGGCGGAGGCCGACGAACTTTTCACAATTTTGATGGGGGATCAGGTTGCGCCGCGCCGTCAATTCATTGAAGAAAATGCACTTTTGGTAAAGAATTTGGATATTTGACATATAGTCACCAAAAATGATGAATGTAGGATTGTCAAACATATGTTGCAAAAATTTTCCGTCATTGACAATGATAAAAAAATATGTTAAGTTTCGCAAAGTTTTTGAACCTCGGCGCGGTTTGTCGAATGTCCGACGCATACTTCGCCTGAGGATTGTCTGATATTGGAGGATTTAAAATGATTGACAAGGAAACAAAACAGAAAATTGTCGAAGAGTACGCCCGTCATGAAGGCGACACCGGATCTCCGGAAGTTCAAATCGCTCTTTTGACGGCGCGCATTTCTTACTTGACGGAACATCTCAAGGAACACAAAAAGGACCATCATTCCCGTCGCGGATTGTTGAAGATGGTCGGTCATCGTCGCAGATTGCTCAGTTATCTCAATTCAAAAGATATCAATCGCTATCGCGAACTTATCGGGAAACTCAATCTTCGCAAGTAATTTTTGTGCGAAAAAGTTTACTCTTAAAACGGTGTAAGAACTTCTTTACACCGTTTTTTTTGTGTCGAATTCGCGATAAATTTTCAGGCGGCAATATATCTTGAAAGATTGTAATAAATTCCGCGATTTTCAATCAGATTGTCATGCGTTCCCTGCTCGATAATTTTTCCGTTTTGCAAAACAACTATCCTGTCGGAATTTTTCACCGTCGCAAGTCTGTGGGCAACGGTAATGGTTGTCCTGTTCTCGGAAAGTTTCTGCATGGCTCTCTGCACAAGGCGTTCCGTTTCATTGTCAAGCGCGCTTGTCGCCTCGTCCAAAATCAAAATTTTCGGATTGCGCAAAAACATTCTCGCAATGGCAATACGTTGCTTTTGACCGCCGGAAAGCTTTACCCCGCGCTCGCCTATGAAAGTCCCGTAACCTTCCGGAAGATTTTTTATAAATTCGTGGGCTTCGGCAAGACGCGCGGCATTTTCGATTTCTTCGTCCGTCACATTCGGGCAACCGTAAGAAATATTTTCTCTTACCGATGCCGAAAAAAGAAAAGTATCCTGTTGAATCATTCCGATTTCCCGCCGCAAGTTTTCTGCGGCAATCTTTTTAATGTCCGTGCCGTTTATGGAAATTTTTCCGCCGTTCAATTCGTAAAGCCCCAAAAGCAATTCGCAAAGAGTGGTTTTTCCGCCGCCGGTCATTCCGACGATTCCGATATGTTCACCCGCCGCAATGCTCAAATTAAAATCCTCAAAAATATTTTTGCCGGTATCGTAAGCAAAATTCACATGAGAAAATTCAATTTTGCGCTCGTCGGTTTTGTCGTCAATTTTTTCCGTGCGTTCCGGCGAAACTTCATCGCCTTCCGGCAAATCCATCAATTCTTTGTAACGGTAAACTCCCGCCATTCCCTTTTGATAAACTTCCGTCAACATCATCAGCTGAAAAACCGGACGCATACAAGCCGACATATAAAGCAGGAAAGCAACCAAATCGCTGATCGTCATTAAATTCATACTTATCAAAATTCCGCCGAGTACCGTTATTGTCAGGTGCATCAGGTTTGAGAAAAAATCAACTCCGCTGTGAAGTTTGCTGACGGCACCGAAAGATTTTTCCTGTATTTCAAGCAGCGACAAACCGGCTTGAACGGTTTTTTTCAATTCCGTTTCTTCATTGTGAAAAGTTTTTATCAGACGTATTCCCTGCAGACTTTCCGAAACCTGCCCGCTCAAATCTCCGGTACTTTCCCGTGCAGCCGTAAACATTTTTTTCATGGTGAAATTGAGTTTTACGGATTGAATCGTTTTCCATATCAAGAGGACAACCACGATTGTCGCAAGTTGCGGATTTATGCAAAAGAGCAAAATGCTTGCGCCGACAAGAGTAATTGTGCAGGTTATCAGAAGGTGCGGAATTTCAAACATCAAATTTCCGACTTCCGAAATATCTCCGACGACTCTCGAAAGAAGTTGACCGCTCCGGGCGTTGTCGAAAAAAGAATAACCCATTCTCAACAAATGCCGGAAAAGTTTTTCGCGCATGGAAAATTCAATTTTTGCGCCCATTGTCCGCCCGATTTTTTCAACATTGTATTTCAGGAAATAGGATATAACGTAAATCGTCAAAAGCCCCGCCGCCGCAAAAAATATTTCGCCGGAAATTCCTTTCGGCAAAATTTCGTCCATTATGTAACGAATCAACATCGGAGAGAACAAATCCAATCCGGATGCCGCAAGCGATCCGAAAATTACGAATGACACAATTTTTTTGTGCGGTTTGTACTGTTCCGCAAAAAATTTAATTTTGTCTTTGAACATTTTAACCCCTCCGTTTCCCGAATTGCCCGAATTTTTTCGAGCCGGAGAGTATGATAAATTCCGGGAAAAAATTTTTCAACAATTCACCGACAATTTTAATCGAAGTTTCATTTTTCACTTAAAACGCATTATTTTTTTTACCGGCAAATATCAAGCAATTTTGCCCCGTTCAATCCGAGAATATTTTTCCGTTCGTTTTCGGAAAGCGGAAGATTTTTTATAAATTCTGCCGATTCTTTTTGAGAACTCCAAGGGCTGTCCGTCCCGAAAATTATCCTTTCCGAACCGAAAATTTTTACGAGATTTAAAAATTCTTCCGCCGTCAAAAGTTTTAAATCTTCCGCTTTCCAATTCGTTCCGGCAAGCGGATAAATTTTCCCGGTCGAAAAGGCCGTATCGATAAAAATGTTTGTATCGGC
Source organism: uncultured Selenomonadaceae bacterium (assembly GCA_905236255.1). GTDB lineage: Bacteria > Bacillota > Negativicutes > Selenomonadales > Selenomonadaceae > Quinella. The sequence goes on from CAJOPK010000182.1 coordinate 2,969, forward strand.
AAGATATTCGCCGGCTTCATTCCAATTTCTCCAGCCGCCGGCATGAGCCGCAACAAATTTAAAGTCGCCGATTTTCTTGACAACATTCAAAATCATTTTCGGCGAACATCTGACAAGATTCGGAAAACCTATGTCAAGCCCGGCATGGGTAAC
>CAJOPK010000183.1 GCA_905236255.1 uncultured Selenomonadaceae bacterium
AAAAATTTTCTGCAGAGCAATTCCAATGCCGCCAAATATCTCACGGCGCGTCTGTAATCTTCAAATTGCAGGGCGGTTCGGATATTTTCGCGCACGGCATCTATGTAATCAAGCCGACTCACAATGTCAATTTCGCCTATGTCTTTTCCGGTGCGTCCCTGCAACAAACGAAATTTTATTTGTTCACGCGTCAAATATTTTGCGTCCAAATCGTTCAAAATTTTTTCTATCGCGGCGCGTTGACTTTTTTTTATTCTGTTCGCTTTTGCCGTCATTGCGGACGGCTCTTTTTCACTTAACATTTACTTTTTCGGCAATCCTTTCGAGAACGCGCACATCCTGCTCGGAAAGCGTGGAATATTGTTCTATGGTCGCCTTCATCAAGCCGTTGTAAGCGTCCAATTTGTTCGTAAGTTTTGTAATGTCCTGTCGCATATTTTCGAGGGAGTTTTTCAATTCTGCGGCACCGCCGGAAATTTGTCCGGTAAATTCGCTCAATCCGGCAGTTCCCGAATCGACTCTTTCGGTAATGTTGCGGACGGACTCCTCAAGTTTCAAAGTTGCGTCGGTGACGGATTTATTCTGCAGGGTAATTTCTCCGGTGTTTTTGACCAATCCGGCAAAATCGTCTTTGATGTCCTCAATCATTTCAACTTTGACAATCATTGCGTCAACCGACGCGCAAAGTTGTTTTATGTCTTCGGCAAAGGGCGGAGATTTTACCATTTGACCGACGACCTGCAAAAGTTTTAAGCCGGTCTGCAAAGTGGCTTTGCTTGATTCCGAAGTTTCATTCAACATTTTCATTTCGCCGATCAAAGTTTCGACGGTATTGGAAACTTTCGCGACATTTTCCGAAATTTCGCGGGAAGATTCCGCCTGAATTTGTGCCGCTTCCGATATTGTCTTTAAATTTGCGGCGGTCGATTGCGAATCCGTTTCAAAATTTTTCAAAAGGGCAACCAACTTTTCGGAAGTTTCGGCAATTTGAGGAAGTGCATCAAGTTCGGCAAGTCTTGAGCGTATTCCCTGCAAATTTTCCTTGACGGTTTCGGACGCCTCGCCCAGTGAATTCATAGCGGAAGAATTTGACGAAGAACTTTCTCCGACTTTTGCGCGCAGTTGATTGAATTGAATCTCAATTCGCTGATGATCTTCCTCCGCCGCCATCGCTGCGGAATTTATCGCCTTCTTCAGGCAAATTGCCGCCAAAAGTGCCGCAAATGCCCCGATTCCCCAGCCCAAAACTTCATCAATTTTCAAAAGCGCCCCCAAGCTCACAAGCGAGAAAAACAGCGCGCCGGCATAGCCGTTTTCGGTTCCGTTCATAAAAATTTCTCCTCTAAAATATTTGATGTCCGCGCTATTTTACATTTTTCAGAAGTGCTTTGCAACCGCGCAAAATATCGTCAAAAGTTTTTGCAAATCCGTTTTTGTCCCAGGGAATGTCGTTTTTTTCGCCGGCAAATTCAAGCAAAAGATTTACCTTTTTGTCCGGATCGCCGCCGCAAATTTCTTTGACCTGCTCCACATTTCCGGAATCCATGCAGACGATTTTTTCATATTGCGAATAATCTTCCGCCGAAATTTGTCTTGCCGTGTGTTTCGTAAAGGGAATACCCTCTTTGCGAAGTTTTGCGGCAATTCCCTCATGCAAATCTCCGCCGTCCGTCGGTTTTGAAGCGGCGGAAGCAACGAAAATTTTTCCGTCAAGTCCGGCATCGGCTGCCAATTTTTTCATGACAAATTCCGCCATCGGAGATCTGCCGGTGTTGCCGCTGCACACAAACAAAATTTTAATCATTTTTGTCACGCTCCCGAATTTTTAAAATCAACGCGAAAAAATTTTTTCAAAGCATTTTATTTTATCGACCGCCGAATTATATCATAAACTTTTAAAAGCTCAATCCGATTTAATCGGGAATTTGTGGCATAAAGCAAACACATTGTTACCGGTTTTTAACCGGATTTTAACGGTTTTCCGGTTGACGCGAAAATTTTTTGGTGGTAAAATTCACCGCAGATTTAAGCGGAGGGAGGGAAAAGAATATGGCCAATGAAGTTAAGGTCGGAAAAAACGAATCCATAGACAGTGCTCTCCGTCGCTTTAAACGTACCTGTCAGAAAGCCGGTACGCTTGCCGAGGTTCGCAAACGCGAACATTATGAGAAACCGAGTGTGCGCCGTAAGAAAAAATCGGAGGCGGCACGCAAACGTAAATTTCGTTAATTGATTCGACCGCCGAAAATTTTGGCGGAATATGAAAAGAAATTTCGTTGATTGACTGTCCGAAAAAAGTAAAAAAACAATCGCCGGCTTTCTCCAATGACAGACGGCGGTTTTTTTGTGAAAGTTTTCGGAATTTACCGCAAAATATTCGTTAAGGAGGAATCGTTTCAGAAATGCCCGAACAAGGATCTCCGAACATAAACAATCGAACGGGGATAATTTCGATAATAAAAGTCCTTCAGCATTTCGGCTTGAAGGATCCGCAAAAAGTTTTCGACTCTCACAAAGAAACCGACGACAAAATCGGTTGGGAGAATTTGCAGAAACTTGCCGGAAAATACAACGTAAAAAGTACCCTGATTCGACCGACGGCGGACGAATTGCGCGAAATTGAATATCCCGCCGTCGCAAAAATGAATGACGGGGCATACATTACGATCGGATCGGCAAATGATGAAGTCGTTTTGCTGATAGATCCTCGCGATACAAAACCGACCGCCATGCCCATGAAAGAATTTTTGGACAGTTGGTCAAACGAACTTTTGATTTTTTCGGCATCTTTCAGCTGGACATATTTTAAAAAGCGTTACAACGTCAGCTGGTTTACAAAAGTCCTTTCACATTACAAAAAGCCTTTGATTGAAGTTTTGATCGCATCCTTTTTCCTGCAGCTTATGGGAATCGGCATGCCGCTCATCACTCAAGTCATAATCGATAAAGTCATAAGCAACGCCGGTTATTCGACTTTGACGGTTATCGGTTGCAGCATGGTCGTATTTTTCCTGATGCAGTCGCTGTTGACTTTCTTCAAAACTTATCTTTTGAATCACACGACCAACAAACTTGACGCGATACTCGGCACAAGGCTTTTCCGTCATTTGATAGCTTTGCCGCTTCCCTATTACGAACGGCGGCGCGTCGGTGATACATTGATGCGCGTCGGAGCATTGACGCAGATTCGCGAATTTTTGACCGGCTCCGGACTCATGACCGCTTTGGACGTTTTCTTTTCGGTCGTCTTTATTGCGTTTATGTTTTGGTATTCCGTGCCGCTTACTTTGATAGCACTTTTGACAATCCCGCTTTATGTTGCGCAAAATATTTGGGCGGTTCCGATCATCAAGAGAAAGATTGAGGCGGTCTGGCGTACCGGTGCGATGAACAACGCATTTTTGGTTGAGGCGATAACCAATATTGAAACGATTAAGGCGTTGGCGGTTGAGCCGCAATTCAATCACAAATGGGAAAATTTGCTTGCCCGTTATGTCAGAACGACTTTTGAGAATGTAAAATTTCGGCTTGTTATCGGCGGATTCAGCGGAGTCGTTCAGGGTGCAATTACGATGGCAATTCTCTGGTACGGCGGTCACATGGTCATGAACGGCGAATTTACTTTGGGGCAGTTGATAGCCTTTCAAATGATCTCCGGGCAGGCACTTGCACCGATGACAAAACTTTTGACGATGTGGCCGGAAGTTCAACAGGTAGGTCTTGCGCTTGAGCGTATCGGCGATATTTTGAATACGCCTATGGAGCCGATTGTTCATGATATGGGTAAACGCGGCGAAAACAGAATTACCGGCGAAATTGACTTTAATGATGTTTCTTTCCGGTACAGGGTGGACTTGCCGCTTGTTTTGAAAAATATAAACCTGCACATTGAGCCGGGCGAAAAAATAGGAATTGTCGGTCGTTCCGGTTCCGGAAAATCAACTTTGACAAACCTTGTGCAAAATCTCTACATTCCGGAATCCGGCAAAATTACCGTCGGCGGTATACAGACAATGGAAGCCAATCTCGGTTGGCTCAGGGATCAGATCGGCGTTGTCATGCAGGAGAATTACCTTTTCAATTCCAGCGTTCGCGACAATATCGCCGTAAGCAGACCGACGGCAACAATGGACGAAGTAATTCGTGCGGCGCGTCTTGCCGGTGCTCACGAATTTATTTTGGAACTCAAGGAAGGCTACGATACAAAAGTCGGCGAGCGCGGCGCGTCACTTTCCGGCGGTCAAAAACAGCGCGTTGCGATTGCGCGCGCACTTTTGGCGAATCCTCCGATTTTGATTTTTGACGAAGCAACTTCCGCACTTGATTACGAATCGGAAAGAATTATTTTGAACAATATGGGCGCAATCGGAGCGGACAGGACGATGCTTATAATTGCGCACAGATTGAGCGCGGTGCGTCGTTGCAACAGAATTATTGTCGTCGATAAAGGCGAAATTGTCGAAATCGGTTCTCACGATCAACTTATGGCGCAAAACGGTCTTTATCGTTATTTGTACGAACAGCAGGAGAAGAGATAAGGCGGAAATGTTTGCAAGGTGACAAGGTGAAAAGCGAAAAAAACTTTCCACCTTTCCACCTTTCTGCCTTATCACCTTGAAAAAACCGGAGGTTTTTTGAATGTTTAAATTTTGGAAAAATCTTGTTCACGGCGAAGAACGGGAAAAAGAAACCGAATTTTTGCCGGCAATATTGGAGGTAACCGAAACGCCGCCTTCACCGACGGGCAGACTTGTAATGTGGTCGATTTTGCTTTTAATCGTCGTCGGATTGGTCTGGTCGTTTCTGGGACATATCAACGAAGTGGCGGTTGCCGCCGGAAAAGTTATACCGACCGGTCAGGCAAAAACCGTTCAGGTCAAGAACAAAGGCATCGTCAAAGAAATTCGCGTGCAGGAAGGTCAGCAGGTTCAAGAGGGCGACGTTCTCGTACTTCTCGACCCCACAACGACAACCGCCGATTATGACAGCCTTAAAAAACGTGCGGCTTATTACAAACTCGACATTCACAGATTGACTGCCGAATTGACCGGACAACCTTTCATTCCGGAAAAAGATCCGGATTTGGAAGCGCATGATCTTGCCGCCGAAGTTGCACTCTATCAAAGTCGCACGAGCGATTACAACACACAGCGTCAAAGCCGGCAGGAGATTATCGATCAGAAACTGGCGCGTTTGCAATCCGCAATAGCCACGCAGGAAAAATATGCCGACGGCTTGCAAATTGCCCGCGAAAAGGAAGCCCGCCTTCGTCAGCTTATAAAAGAAAATGCAATTTCCGAATTTCAACTTTTGGAACAGCAGAAAGAGACAATCGAATATGCAAAAAATGCACAGGCAACCGCCGACGAATTAAACAGTATTCAGGCGGAAATTTCCGAAGCGCAACAAAATCTTGCAAATGTCGATGCGTCTTATCGCAAGGATATAATGACTGCTCTTGTCGAAGCGAAAAAAGAATATTATTCGATTACCGAAGCAATTAAAAAAGCCGAACAGGAAGCGCAACTCGCAACGATTGTTGCACCGGTTTCCGGCAGGGTTTACGGCTTGAACGTTCACACCGTCGGCGGAATTGTCACCGACGCGCAGCCGCTTATGCAAATTATTCCGGAAGATGCGTCGCTTGAATTTGAAGTTTATGCCGACAATAAAGACATAGGTTTTATAAAAATCGGTCAGGAAGCCGAAGTCAAAGTCGAAACTTTCAACTTCCAAAAATTCGGCATGGTTAAAGCGGAAGTTCAAGAAATAAGCGCGGACTCGGTCAGCGATTTGAACGATCGCGAAAACTACAAGAAATTTAAACTTCTCCTCAAACCGATAAGCGACGATATAAACATTTACGGCGAAAAAGCGGATTTGACGGTCGGAATGAACGTTACCGCCGAAATTAAAATCAAGGAAAAGAGAATTATCGACTTCTTCCTCGATCCTTTCCGCCGCTACACTTCCGAAGCACTGAGGGAGCGTTGATTTATGGCAGAAGACAAAAATCTTGTTCCCGCCGGCAACAATTTGCCGGATAAGCCGGACGGCAACAAAAAAGCTCTCGCAAAAATCGACGTTGCGAAAGTCCCGGCGAATCAAGCCGGAACTCAAGCTCTTGACACAAACGTCAAAAAAGAGGACGGCGGTCGCGTCAACGGAATTGACACCGGTATTGCCTGTTTGGTTGCGATTGCGAAATATTACAATATTCCCGCCG
>CAJOPK010000184.1 GCA_905236255.1 uncultured Selenomonadaceae bacterium
GGCTTTTGGACAGCCCTTTGAGAATAAGGGCGGCTTGACCGTCAATCTTTTCAAGAATCTTCCGGCTTTAGCCGGGAGAGGTTCAATTCCTGTTGACCGGCTATCTCTTGTTTAACTTCTTCGCAAGCGTGTTTCCCGCAAATTGAACCGCCTGAACCAAAACTATCAAAATTACAACAGTCGCAATCATTACTTCCGGACGAAATCTTTGATAACCGTATCGAATTGCCAAATCTCCCAGACCGCCGCCGCCTATGGCTCCCGCCATAGCCGACTCGCCGACAAGCGCAATTATTACCGTCGTCAACTGTGAAACTATTCCGGGCATCGCCTCCGGCAAAAGAACTTTGTTTATTATCTGCATGGGGGTCGCTCCCATTGAAAGTGCCGCCTCAACCAAGCCTTCCGGAACTTCCTTCAAAGACGTTTCGACCTGACGACCTATGAAGGGAACGGACGCAATTACGAGCGGAACTATTGCCGCCGTCGTCCCTATTGCGCTGCCGACCAAAAGTCTTGTCAAAGGAATTATCGCAACCATCAAAATTATAAAAGGTATCGAACGAATCGCATTGACGATTGATCCGACGGTTTCATTTAATGCCCGGTTTTCCAAAATCTGCCCTTTGTCCGTCGTGTGCAAAAGTACTCCGAGCGGTATTCCCAAAATCGATGCAATCGTCATGGAAACGGCTACCATGTAAATCGTTTCGCCGAGTGCTTTAGTCAACAGCGGCAGTATTTCTGCGAACATAGCCTATCACCTCCACCCGAACATCTTTACCGCCGAGAAAGTCAAGCGCGCTTTGAATTGCGGAATCTTCTCCGCTCAAACCGACAATCATTCTGCCGAAAGGTACGCCGTGAATTTCGTCCAAATTTCCGAAAAGCATGGTACATTCAAGCCCTTTGCAGGATCGAATCATTTCGGCAAGAACGGGGTCATCGGCACGTTCGCCCAAAAAAATCAATCGCAAAAGTAAAAGACTTCCCGGAGTTTTTTCGGGAGAAATTTCATTTCCCCTGAAAGCCGCCGGCAATTCGTTTGACAAAAGAACGCTGATAAATTCTTTTGTTATCGCGTGTTGCGGATTGGTGAAAACTTCCAAAACATCACCCTGTTCCGCAATTACCCCTTCCGAAATTACGGCAACTTTATTGCAAATTTCCTTGATGACCTGCATTTCGTGAGTTATTACGACGACCGTCAAAGAAAGTTTTTTGTTTATGTCTTTTATCAGTGCCAAAATTGATTTTGTCGTTTGCGGATCGAGTGCGCTGGTGGCCTCATCGCAAAGCAGAACTTTCGGATCGCTTGCCAATGCCCGCGCAATTCCCACTCGCTGTTTTTGTCCGCCGGAAAGTTGAGAAGGATATTGTCCTGCTTTGTCGGCAAGTCCTACCAATTCCAAAAGGGGACTTACTTTTTTTTGAATTTCGTCTTCGGAAGTCCCGGAAAGTTTCAACGGAAATGCAACATTGTCGTAAACCGTCGCCGAACTCAAAAGATTGAAATGCTGAAAAATCATTCCGATTTCTTTCCGGGCATCGCGCAGTTGACTTTCGTTTAATTCGGTCATGTCAAGTCCGTCAACGAAAACCTTTCCGGAAGTCGGGCGTTCAAGCATATTTATACACCGGACAAGCGTGGATTTCCCCGCGCCGCTCAATCCGATTATCCCAAAAATTTCGCCGCGCCCTATTTCAAGATCAATCCCTTTCAAGGCGACCACGCCGCCGGGATAAATTTTTTCTATACGCGAAAGTTTTATCATTTTTTTATATCCCTCGACTTAATCTAAATTTTTTACGCCTTTCAATTCCGGTCAATCTCAAAAAATCCTGCAAAAAAAGAGCGCACCAAATTCCGGCACACTGTCAACAAATAATCAATTACATCAATCACTCTGCCGGAGAATTTCAACGCACAAAAAATTTTCTCCGGACTTCACCGGAAATATTTTGTTATCAGATCTTCATGCTTTTTGAGCAGATTATCTTTCTGCTCGCGTGCTGAATTTTTTTCTCCCTCAACCTTCAAAACATATTCCGCAAATTCTTCTTGATTTTCTTTCGGCGGCTGCGGTATTTGTAAATCCGAAATATTTTGCAAGTTTAAATTCATCTGCGCGATTCCCTTTTTCATCACTTCACATTGTTTTTTTATAAAATCAGTTGATAAAGCTTTCAGCAAATAAATTTTAGAAATTTTTTCTTCGGATTTAATTTTTATAATTGCCAGTGCTTGATTTGTATTTGCTGGCAAAATTTTTTTATCAACAATCGCAACTCTTCCTAAAGCTCCTGCAATAGAAAATAATATATCGCCTTCCGACAATTTTGAACGATTTAA
>CAJOPK010000185.1 GCA_905236255.1 uncultured Selenomonadaceae bacterium
ATTGGTTTTTCCATTTAATCAACTCCTTGCAGGAATTATTTCGCCGTTTTTGTATTCGTTATCTTTATAAATTCTTTTCCTTGTGATGTCAAAATCTTCGCTGAACAAACTTCTGCGCGAATCAAAATCGGGCGTTTGAATTTTCATCAAGTCCAAAACAGCGTGAATCATATCATCTGTCATGAAGGGAAGATTTTTTGCCTCAGAAATTTTTTCTACGAGGTCGGAATGATTTTCCTTGAATTGCTTAGAACACCAAATCACCATTGGAATTTCATATTGCCATTTATCTTTTCCGCCGGGTCCGTGCCCCAAATGGATTCCATCGTCGAAAACATTTTCGCCGTGGTCGGAAACATAAATGATAAGCGCATCTTTATCTTCAAAACGTTTAATAATTTCTTCTACGATAAAATCATTGTAAAGAACGGCATTATCATATTCAGCTTGAAATTTTCTTTGAAAATCTTCTGCAGCAGGCTCGCCATCCGCTTGAAAAATATCGAATTCTTCGGGATACCGCGCCTTGTAATTTAAGTGCGTGCCCAAAAGATGCAAGACGTAAAAATTTTTTGCGGAATGATTTTTCTGCAAAGAATCATCAAGCAACGGCAAAATTTTTTCATCAAATTCATAAACAGTGGTTTCGGTATCATGAATCGTTGTAAATTTTTTCTCGTCGCAACGGTCAGCATAGGCGCGAGGAACGTTGCCATAAATGCCGGTGACTTCTTGATTGGACAGCCATACAGTATGATAACCTGCCGCTTTCAAAATGTCGAAAAGATTTTTGTAATGATACCACGGCTCGGTAATTGATACCCGATTATCAAAAAACGTAAACAATCTTTGACAAACGGCATAGTCTCTGTGGCTCCGCTTATGCAGTCGGTGAAGAGTATCAAATCGTCTTGCTCAAGCCTTCTCAAAAGATTTGGCGTCGTCATTTTGTCGTAACCGTAAATGCTCATGTGATTGCGATTGGTCGATTCGCCGAGAATAAAAATTATCCACGGCAGCTCACTTTCATTACGTGTAATTTCGATTTTAGTGCTGTCGAGATTTTTATAGACTTCTTGATATTCGCGAATCTCCTCAAAAGCTCGCGGGATTAAACAGGTCATGCGAATTATTGATACGGGATTTTTTGTGATAAAAAAATTCAAATTCCTCGACATCAGAATGCTTGTCAAACCGATTGCAAAAAGAATTAACGTCAAACGCAAAAATCGAACGTTGAGATTTAGAAATAAGCTTATCAGACAGATACCCGATTTGATAAGCAATACTACAACTACGACAAGCGGAACTGCATAAAATATTTTCGTGACGAGCACGGACGAATAATCGCCGATATATTCCGCCACTTCTTGAATATTTGTATCAAGCAAAACTTGAAACATTCCCTTGTCGAAAAGGCTGCGGTACATTACCAAGGCAAACGCGTCTATTAAAAAAAATATTACCGTCAACGTGGCGACGAGCCATGTAAAAAATTTTGGCAACAAGCGGAAAATTAAAAGTATCACAAAAATTTCCGACAAGATATATCCAATAAAAAAAATACAAATTTTTATATCGGGGACAAAAATGCCGCGAAATTCAATGCTCATGTAAAAGTTGACGAAATATGTAAGATTTAAAACAAAGAGCAAGCAAATGATTCGTTTATTTTTTTCGAGGAGGCGAATAAGATAATCTGCAAGCGCGATATAAATTTTGTCCGGAGTTTTCAAATCGCCACCTCATTTCTTGCAAAGGTAGACGAATGCCGGAGGAAAATTCAGCAGGAAAAAACTTGTCTCCACCGAGGAAAAATATTCGTTCAGTAATTTTTTCATCTGCAAGGAATATTGAAACATGACAAAAATGCCGTCGCGTTTCAAAGAGCAGTGAACATTTTCGATAATTCGCCGCTGCAAATCTTTTTCCATATTTGCAAACGGCAAACCGGAAATCACGCAGTCCAATGGCGGGAAATTTATTTCTTGCAGAGTCTCATACAGATCTTCCGCGAATGAATCGAAGATTAAATTGCTTCGGGGGGGGGTTATTATATTTTTCTTTCAACAAATGTTGCATGGAAAAATCTTGTTCAACGATTAAGCATTTGCACGCAGGCGATTTGCGCTCAATAATTTGTTCTGTGAAAATTCCCGTCCCTGCTCCCAATTCCGCAATATGTGAAAAATTTTTCCATGGCAAATTCTGCAACATTTTGCGAGCAAGAAATTTGGAACTCGGTGTCAAACTTCCGATTTTTTTTGGCTCGTCGATAAATTTTTTCAAAAATAAAATTCTGTTCATGAAACCTTCTCCATAGAAATTAAAACAGGCAAGGCGAATCGCTCACCCTGCCCGGAATTTTTCTTTCAAGATTTTTTGTAACGTCTGTTGAATTTTTCAATGCGACCGCCCGCTTTAACATCGCGCTGACGACCCGTAAAGAACGGATGGCATTTTGAGCAAACGTCCACGCGCAATTCTTTTTTCGTGGAGCCGGTTTTAAAAGTATTGCCGCAACCGCAAGTTACCGTTGCTTCAAAGTACTGCGGATGAATTTTTTCCTTCATGCTTAGCACCCCCCAAAAGACAGTTGACGCGAAAACCGCGCAAGGTGTATTATACGCGCTGTGAATTTTAATTGCAAGTTTTTTTGTTGACAGTGAACAAAG
>CAJOPK010000186.1 GCA_905236255.1 uncultured Selenomonadaceae bacterium
CTTCGGAGGTGACCGTGTGAGGGGCTTTTGGACAGCCCTTTGAGATAAGGGCGGCTTGACCGTCAATCTTTTCAAGAATCTTCCGGCTTTAGCCGGGAGAGGTTCAATCGGAGGAGCGAAGTTTATGAAATTTTCAAAGAAACAGACGGGATTTATTGCCGGAATTTTTTTTGCGGCGGGACTTATTTCGGGTTGCGGCGACGGCGGCGGCAGCGGTGTCGCTTACATGAACTTTAACGACAACGATGCTTTCGGCGGTCTCATAAAGGATTCGTTTACGAAAGGCGCGCAAAGCAAAGGTCTGAACGTCACTTTTTACGATGCGAAAGGTGACGTAAATACGCAGATAGATCAGATGAAAGAGGCTATGGCAAACGGCGTGCAATCCGTTGTCTTGGTGGCGGCGGACGGCGAACTCATTGTCCCGGTCGTCGAACAGGCAAATGAAGCCGGAATAACGATTATTACGGTCAACAGAGATATTAAAGGCGGAGAAAGAATCGAGGTTCTTTCCGACGACTACGAAGCCGGAAAACTTCAGGCCGATTATATGGTGAAGAATTTGCCGCAGGGCGCGCAGATCGTTTACCTTGAAGGTACGGCAACTCAAAGCAGCGCGCAAAATCGTTGGGAAGGTTTTAAAAAGGAATGTTTGGATAAGAGAGCCGATATAAAACTTCTCGATATGCAGGACGGGGATTACAGCAAAAGCGAAGGCATGAAAATTATGTCGCTGTGGCTTTCACTTTTCCCGAAAATCGATGCGGTAATTTGCGGCAACGATCAAATGGCACTCGGCGCGGTCGAAGCCTTGAAAGCGTCCGGGCGTTTGCAGGGTTGTCTTGTTTCCGGTGTTGATGCGGTCGATGATGCGTTGAAGGCGATAAAAGCCGGAGAAATGGTTCAGACCATAAAACAGGATGCCGTCAAACAGGGGGAAGGTGCGGCGGATATTGCCGCGCAGGTTGCCGGCGGTGCCAAGCCCGGAAATTTGAATGTTCCCTTTACTTCAATCACCAAAGAAAACATTGCTCAATTTGCGAAATAAGGGGGACATAAAATCATGCTTGAAAAATTATCCGTCAGAATAAAAATTCTCTTCCTGTCCGTCGTTTTGATAGCGATTATTTGCGTCGTTGCCGGCTTGGGAGTTTACTTTACCGGAAGTGCAAAAGATTCTCTGGACAAGATGTACAATTCAAATCTTATGGCAACTCAGTTTTTGAACGATGCCAACAGCCATTACAGAAACATTGACGTTGACGTAACTTACATGCTTATCGGAACCGGCTTGAATCAAAATGTTTTGCGTGACGATATTATCGGTCACATAGATGCGATTTCCGGCGATTCCGCAAATTTAAAAGAGATTATGACCGGCGAAAAGTCTTTGAAGATTTTGGAAAGCCTTGACGCGAATTTGAGTGCGGCAAAATCTGCCGTCGAAGGGACGAAAGGTCTTTCAAATTCGCCGGAGGACAGAATAAAGATTTACAAAAATTTGATGATCGTCAAGAAAATTGCCGGTGACTTGAGCGCGATAACCCCGGACAATGTCGTACAGGGAAAAGTTTTGTTTGAAAATACAAACGAAAGTTACAACCTTTCGATTAAAATTTTTATGGGTATCCTTCTGCTCGGACTTTTGTTCGGTATCGGTGCGGCTATCGTAATTTCCCGCAATATTGCCAATCCGCTTGCCCGCGCGATTGAAGAACTTGACAAAGTTGCCGCCGGCGATCTTACCGGAGAAATTCCGGAAGAACTTACCCGCCGCTCCGATGAAGTCGGCACCGTTGTCCATGCCCTTCAAAAAATGCAACAGAGTTTGCGCGATATTTTGAAAAATGTTCGTCATGAGGCGGAAAACAACGTCGAGATGTCCGAACAGGTTCAAGCACTTGTCGCGCAATTTAACGAACATACTCAGGATATGTCCGCAACGACTCAGGAAATGGCTGCGGGTACCGAAGAAACCGCCGCCACAACTTCCAATATGCAAAATTTGAGCGACCATGTAAATTCCGAAATTCAAATTACGGCGGATCAGTCGAAAGAAAGCGAACTTTACGCAAACGAAATCGACAATCGTGCCACCGAACTTCAATCCAATACCGAAAAATCCGTCAAGGCTTCTCAAGAAATTTACGGGCAAACAAAAACTTCACTTGAGGACGCAATCAAATCCGCGCAGGTTGTCAGCGAAATCGAACGATTTACCGGCGAAATCGTCAACATTGCCGAGCAAACCAATTTGCTTGCGTTGAATGCGGCGATTGAGGCGGCGCGTGCCGGCGAACACGGGCGCGGTTTTGCGGTCGTTGCCGATGAAGTCCGGAAACTTGCCGAACAGACCGCCGGCTCCGCCTCCAATATCAAAAATCTTACGGATCAGGTTACCGCATCCGTCAACGAACTTTCACAGGGCGCATTTGATATTTTGAAATTCATTGACGAAACCGTCGGCAAAGATTATACCGAGATGGAAAAGACTGCCGAACAGTACAAGAAAGATGCCGAATACGTCAAACAATGGGCAAGGGACAGCAACGAACGCGCTTCAAATCTTTCCGAGTCCGTTCAGACGATGACACAGGCGATGGAAGATATTGCAAAGGCCACCCACGAAACAGCCGTCGGAAATACGAATATTGCCGAAAAAGTTTCTCTCATTGCCGACAGTGCAAGAGAAATTCAGGAGAAGATGGACGAATCCGAAGCCGGCGCCAAACGTCTTATGGATCAGGTTGACAAATTTAGAATTTAACCGATTTAAAGAAGAAATTGAAAAGCCCGTTCTCTTGTTTCGAGAGAGCGGGCGATATTTTTTGATCGAATGAATAACTAAATCTGCATATTCAACGGGAAGTGAACTCATTCAGAACAAAATATTGAATACCTGCGTCAAAATTCCCTGACGCTGTTTTGCGTTCAAAGGTCCCTTGCCGTCGAATTTTACCATGGCGTCGGCAACCTGTGTGGAAAGGACGGTATTGTTCATGGTTACGTCATCGCGCCGAATTACCCCCCTGAATGTGATTTTGTGTTCGTCGCGATTTTGCCAAATGGATTGCGTGCCTTCGACGACCATATTGTCATTCGGCAAAACTTCCGTGACGGTAACGGTCACGCGCCCGGAAAATGAATTTGTATCGGAAGCGGAGCCGTTTGCGGTGAACGAGTCATTTCCGCTTGCCGCAGCCGCCGCAAGAAAATGGAAAATTCCGGTACCGGCACTTAAATTCGTAGACCCCGATTTTGAATTTGAACGGGATTTTGAGGCGGTCTGCGTTGTCGATTCGTTAATTATGATGGTCAAAATATCCCCTACGTTGCGCGCTTTTTTATCCGCGAAAAGTCCCCAACTGCCGTTATCGACCCAAAGAGATTTTGCATCGCCCCAAGCCGGAGCAATCAAGAATGTCGCCGCCAAAATAATTGCAAAAAACTTTTTGAACACGGTTAAACTCTCCTTTCGTCAAAATTTTTTGTCAATCGCAATTTCAAAAATGTAATCGATATTTTTTGCAAAAAGCATAAACTTTCATTTTTCATTTGAATTGGAACTATTTATTTTTAAAGATCCTTTTACACGGGGGATTATAAAAAAATTTTTTTGACAAGTCAACGTAAAAGTTAATCACGGGCGTTTCATAAAGCGGGAGATTTTAATGTTAAACCCCAAAATGAATAAAAATCTTTAACCAACTTTTCTTTGTCCGGCAACAAAGAAAAGTTACAAAAGAAAATACGCCGGTAAATTCTGCGGAACCAGTATCTTCAACAAATGAAGCCCTCGGTTTTCCGCCCGTCGGCGTATC
>CAJOPK010000187.1 GCA_905236255.1 uncultured Selenomonadaceae bacterium
AAGGTTGAAAATATTTTTTGCCTTTGATACAATGTCAAAGATTTTGTTTGAAAAATTTTATAAGAGGGGGATATTTAAATGGACGAGAAAGATTGGGCACTGTTTAAAGAAAAACTGAACAAAAAGACCGGCATTGATTTGCAACTTTACAAAGAGCCGCAAATGAAACGCCGCATCGGCAACCTTGTCACGCGTGCGGAATTTAAATCTTTCAGCGCGTATTTTGATCACGTTGCGAAAAACAAAGACGATTTTGCGGAATTTATCGAATATCTTACGATCAACGTATCGGAATTTTTCCGCACTCCGGACAAATTCGCAAAACTTGAAACAGACGTTATTCCTTATCTCATGAAAACTTCTCCGAAACTCAACATTTGGAGCGCGGGTTGTTCGATCGGTGCGGAGCCTTATTCGCTGTCGATTATCATGAAGGAAATGACTCCGAATACCCGCCACCGCATTTTGGCAAGCGACTTGGACGTTGATATTTTGGCAAAAGCGCGCAAGGGCGTTTATACCGACAACGAACTCAAGGCAATCAAGCCGGATCGCAAGGCAAAATATTTCACCAAAACTCCGGAAGGCAATTACGCCGTCAAGCCTGAAATTAAATCGGCGGTCGAATTTAAACGTCACAACCTCCTCAAAGATAAATTTGAATCCGGATTCGATCTCATTCTTTGCCGCAACGTCGTAATTTATTTTACGGAAGAAGCAAAAGATCAGCTTTACGCGAATTTCTTTGAAGCGTTGCGTCCGGGCGGAATTTTGTTCGTCGGCGCGACCGAAGCAATTTTGAACTTCCGCAAATTGGGTTATACAAGTTTTCAGCCGTTCTTCTATCAAAGACCGGAAAAGTAACGAAGGGTTATCGAATTATGTTTGCAGATAAAAATGCGGAGACGATGAGCCGGCAAGACCTCGAACAACTTCAGCTTGAACGTCTCAAAAAAACCGTCGACTGGGTTTACGAAAAAAGTGCTTTTTACAAAAGGTCTTTTGACGATGCCGGAGTTAAACCGGAAGATATTCAGACTCTTGCCGATATTCGCAAACTTCCGTTTTTGACTATGGAGGAAGTCAGGCGGACGGACGTAATGGATTTTGTGACTTTGCCGCTGTCCGGAATTTTGCGCGCCGGTCATTTCATTGAAGAAAAAGGGGAAGTCACGAAACTTTATACCCGCGACGACATTCGGCAAAATGTTGAAACTACGGCTTGCACGTTTATTGCGGCGGGAATTACTCGCGGGTCGGTCGTCGGTTTGCAGGGCGATTTGTCGAACAGCGTTTTCCTTGACGCGCTTTATGCTTTGGAGTCAATCGGCGCGACGGTTGTCCCTTTCGGCACAAATTACAGACAATGGATTCGGCTTTTCGATCTCTTTGCGGTCGATACGATTGTCAGTTCTCAGCAACTTATAATGCAACTCATAATTCAACTTCAGGCCGTCGGAAAAAATATTGCGGATTATTCGGTCGAAAGATTTATCTGCATAAACGACACGAATATACAAAATCCTTTGCAGCGGCACATTGAGGACAGGACGACTGCGACGGTTTACAATCTTTTTGCTCCGCCGGAATTGGGATTCGGCGGAATGATGTATCAATGTTCCGGTCATTCCGGGCATCATCTGCGCGAAGATTATTTTTTGGCGGAAATCGTTCACTTTGACGGGGAAGATGTTTTGCTTGACGACGGGCGCATGGGTGAACTTGTAATAACGACACTTGCCGCGCAAGCCGTTCCGCTGATTCGATACAGGACCGGACAGGCTGTCCGGCGGTTGAGTGAGCCGTGTTCCTGCGGCAGAACTTTTTGCTCAATCGCAACGCCTTACACGAAAATTTGATTTTGAAATAAAAACAAAGAAAAATCTCCGGCTTGTTCGTCGGGGATTTTTTTCATTCGTTTTTTCTCTTACGTTTAAAACGGCGGCAGGAAATTTTTGATTTTTCGCAAAATAATCGATAAAAGCGTAAATTTTTTTTGGAGGGATTAAAATGGCCGTACACGTTCTCAATGAAGCGCGCAGGTGTTTGCAGTGCAAAAAACCGCTTTGTCGTTTGCAAGGTTGTCCGATACAGACCAATATTCCGGAAATGATTCGTCTTTTCCTTGCCGGCGAATCTTTTGAAGCGGGTAAAATGCTTTTTGAAAATAATCCGTTGTCGCTGGTGTGTTCGCTCGTTTGCGATCACGAAAATCAATGCGAAGGAAATTGTATTCAGGGAAGGCGCGGAGCGGCAATTCAAATTCCCAACATTGAAAATTATATTTCCGAAGCATATTTGGACAGACTTGTTTTTGAGCGCAAGCCGGAAAACGGTCAAAAGGTTGCAATAATCGGCTCCGGTCCCGCAGGAATCACCATTGCGATAAAACTCAGCGCGCTCGGATACAAGACCACGATTTTTGAAAGAATGGATAAGATCGGCGGAATGATGCGTTATGCAATTCCGGCTTTCAGACTTCCGAAAAAAATTCTCGACAGATACGCCGTAAAACTTCGCGAAATGGGGATACATATCCGCCCGAATACTTCAATCGGCGGCGCACTTCATTTGGACGATCTTTTTGCCGACGGATACGACGCAATTTTTATCGGTACCGGCGTTTGGCGACCGAATCGTATTCATTGTAAAGGCGAATCTTTGGGAAATGTTCACTTTGCCATTGACTATTTGCAAAACCCGGAAGCCTATGAATTGGGAGATACCGTCGCGATTATCGGCGCGGGCAATTCCGCAATAGACGTTGCAAGGACGGTTGTCCGCATGGGAAGCCGTCACGTTACGATTTATGCCCGCCGCCAAAGACTTGCCGCAAGTCACAGAGAACTCGATTACGCGCAGATTGACGGAATTGATATTCAACAGGGCATGGCAATAACCGAATTTCGCGATGAAGGGCCGGTCTTTATTCCCAGAACTTACGACGAAGAAGGCAATTTGATTAAAGAGGACGAGCCGGTACTTGTTCCGGCGGACAGTTCGATTATTGCGATAAGTCAGGGGCCGAAAGATAAAATCGTAAGCACGACGCACGATTTGAAGATAAACGAAAAGGGCTTGATTGTCGTTGACGAAAGCGGACGCACAACCCGTGAAGGGGTTTTTTCCGGCGGTGACGTTGTTGCCGGTTCCAAAAATGTTGTCCTTGCCGTCAAATATTCGAAGATGGTTGCGGAAGCTATGGATAAGTATTTGACCGAAAAAAGAGAAAACAGCTGACAGATTGACAAAAATTCTGTCAACACCGACAACCAAAAAAGGGGGGCTTATCTTGCCGAAAATCGCTTATGCTCAACCGGAAATTACGGCGGGGAATCCGGATTTAAACACAAAAAAAATTTTGGAAATGATTGCCGGCGCAAAAAAATCCGGCGCGGATTTGATTGTCTTTCCTGAAATGTCCGTGTCCGGATATTTAATCGGAAACGCCCGGAATCAAGTATCTTTTCTGCGCGAATGTGAAGAGTGCGGCAAAGATATTATCGCGGCAAGTGACGGAATTGCCGTTATTTTCGGGAATATCGAACTGAAGGAAAGCGGAAAAATTCCCGCCGAAAATCTTCAAAATTCCGGCAACGTTTGCATCGCTCAAAACGGAAAGTTGATTGAATCGGAAAAAATTGACGGGTTCGCCGAAATAAATCTTGCCGGCAAAAATTATCGCATTTCCTGCATTTCCGGCGAAGAAAAACGCCTTGACGATTATCTGCCTTCCATAGAGGGTTTTATTCGCAAGACCAAGCCGGATTTGATTTTCGGAATGTTCAATTCATCTTTCACTCCGGATAAAATTTCCCGGCGTGACGAATTTTTTTCAAAAATCGCAAAGACCGGAAATTGCCCGATGATTTATTCAAATGTCACCGGTATTCAAAACGGCGGCAAAACGATTTTTACTTTTGACGGCTCCGCAACCGTTTACAATTCAAAGGGCGAACCGGTCAAAAGAAGTCCGGCCTTCCGGGAAGGTTTTGAAATTGTCGAATTTGATGAAATTGAAAAATTGCCGCCGATTAAAATTGACGAAGAGTCGGAAGTTGCGAAAATTTATCGCGCCTTGAAATACGGCGTTGAAAAATTTATGAATCAAATCGGCATGAAAAAAGTTGTTATCGGCATTTCCGGCGGAATTGATTCGGCGGTTGCCTCCGCACTTTATACAAAAATTTTGGGTGCGGAAAATATTTTGCTTGTAAATATGCCGAGCGTTTTCAATTCGTCAACGACAAAAGGATTGAGTGAAAAACTTGCAAAAAATCTGGGTTGCAAATATATGATTGTCCCCATTCAAGAATCCGTTGATTTTACCGTTAAACAGCTTGAAAGTACTCCGGTAAATTTCCTTGCCGAAAATTCAAAGGAAAATTTGAAACTTTCCGGTTTTGTCAAAGAAAATATTCAGGCTCGCGACAGAAGTTCCCGGATTTTGGCGGCATTGGCGGCGGCGACGGGCGGAGTTTTCACCTGCAACGCAAACAAAGCCGAAACGACGATCGGTTATGCGACAATGTACGGCGATGCGGCGGGATTTTTGGCGGCAACGGCGGATTTGTGGAAATTTCAAATGTATGAACTTGCCGAATATATGAACAAAGAAATTTACGGGCGGGAAGTCATTCCGCAGGGAATTATCGACATTGTTCCCAGTGCCGAACTCAGCAACGCCCAAAATGTCGACGAAGGCAAGGGAGATCCCGTAAAATATCCTTACCATGATTATCTTTTCCGGGCGTTTGTCGAAAAAAATCTTACGCCGGAGGAAATTTTGCAATTTTATTCGGAAGGCAAACTCGAAGAAAAAATCGGTTGCGCGCCGGGTCTTGTCAAAAAATATTTTGCAAATGCCGGAGAATTTATCGAAGATTTGGAGCGTTGGTGGAAACTTTTCACCGGCAGTGCAGTCGCAAAACGTATTCAAACGCCGCCGGTAATTGCATTGAGTAAAAGACCTTTCGGAAACGAATTGCCGGAATCTCAAAATTCGCCGCACTTTACCCGGACTTATCAAAATTTGAAAAATGAATTGCTTAAAAAGTAAGGAGAGATTTAAATGGAAAATTTTGACAAGCAAAAAATTGATGAAGATGTTCGCGCCGGTTTTCCATTCAATCACCGTTGGCACAACAATTTTCATCTTGAAATGCCTTTCGGGCTTATCAATGATCCGAACGGATTGGTAAGACACGGAAAAGATTGGCATATTTTTTTCCAGTGGAATCCTTTCGGTGTCGTCCACAAAAACAAATGCTGGGCTTATACGACAACGCGGGATTTTGTCAATTATTCCGTTCCCGTTCTCGCAATGCATCCTTCCGACGAACACGATAAAGACGGTTGCTATTCCGGCGGCGGATTTGTCAGCAAAAAAACTGTCAACGTCGTTTATACCTGCAATGCCAAAGACGAAAACGGCGTTCGTACTTCCGCGCAGAGAGTGGGAATTTTGAAAGACGGTAAGGTGGAAAAAGATAAAATTATTATTCCCGGCAACCCGGAAGGTTACACGGCGCATTTTCGCGATCCTTACATGTTTACCCGAAAAGGTACTCATTATTTGGTTTTGGGAGCGCAGAGAGCCGACGAAACCGGTTGTGCATTGATTTACGAAAACGATAAAGGTCGTTGGAAATTCAGGGGCGAAATTAAAACCGACTACAAAAATTTCGGTTATATGTGGGAATGTCCGGGAATTGTTCAGTTCGGCGACATCGACGTTATGATTTTTTCGCCGCAGGGACTTGAGTCGGAAGAGTTCAAATATCAAAACAAATATCAATCCGGTTATATGGTCGGTAAGTTGTCGCTTGATTCTCTTGATTTTATGCACGGAAATTTTGAAGAACTCGACTATGGTTTTGATTTTTACGCGCCGCAAGTTTTTCATTCTGCCGGCAGAGTTATTATGCTCGGCTGGATGGGTATGCCTGATTGTGACGACGATTATCCCACCGGCAAAGAGGGCTGGAGATTTTCTCTTACCTTCCCGCGCGAAATCAATTTGGCTCACGGAAGAATTACGTCAAGACCTATGCATACGTTGAAAAATTTACGCAAAAATTACGAACTGTTTGAAGGGCGCGAGTTTACCGATATGACGGAGCCGCTTTATGAAGGGACTGAGATAAAACTCGATCTTCGTTTCGGCAAGGCAACAAAAATTACGTTTACGCTGAATTATGCCGGCGAAAAAGTCTTGCTGACTTATGACAAGAGCGAACAGACAATGACGATCGACAGAAGCAAAATGAAACTCGGCGGCAAGGGTATTCGCAAGTTCAAACTCTTTGCCGATGAAAATTTTAAAATGCACTTTTTGATTGACAGAACCGCCGTCGAAGTTTTCATGCAGAACGGCGAAAAGGTTGCAAGTTTCTTTGTATTCCCGAAAAAAGATTGTATTCCGGAATTGAGCATTACCGGCAACAAAGAAATTGAAAGTGTCGACTGCAGAGTTTGGGAACTCGGCAAATTTAATTTTGCATGACGAAAAAAATTTTGGTCAAAAAATTGCCCCGCTCCCATAAAAGGAACGGGGTTTTGTTGTATTACGCCGAAGTAAAAAAATCCAATCGTCCGATTGTGCCGTCAATACAACCGGAATGTTTTTCATATCCTCATCTGCACGCATTTCTTCCAAAACTCTCAATCCGTTTGAAAGGCGCGCATAATTTATCACGAGCGTTTAAATTTTACAAGTGCCGTGTTCAATTTAATTTGCCTATTGACAAGGTGGTTTTAAAAAATTATAACGACCGCGTTTTTCCGGGAAGGGGTGAAAAAATGATTTATGCGGATAATGCCGCCACAACAAAAATGAGTTCGGCGGCAATAAATTCGATCATTAAAAATTTTTTCACTTACACAAAACTATCGGCACTCCCTTGATTGTGAAATTCTTACAAGATTTGCCGGAATATGTACAAAAAAAGAGTTCGCTCAAAAATTTGAGGAACTCTTTTAAATTTATCCGGGAATTTTATCAAAGTCTGTTAAAGTTTTTCAAAATCC
>CAJOPK010000188.1 GCA_905236255.1 uncultured Selenomonadaceae bacterium
CTTATATCACCCGATTGAAATCGGGAGTTTTACGGCATATTTTAAATAAAAAAATCTCCTTCCGCCTGCCTTATAAAAAAAATTTGAGCAGGTGGTAAAATTTGTCAAAGATAACTTACCGGATTTACTCTTTGTCCGTTTATGTGAACTTCATAATGGACATGAGGACCGGTGCTGAATCCGGTACTTCCCATGTAAGCGATAAGTTGACCGCGTTTGACCGCCTGACCGGTCGCCACGACAACTTGAGAGGCATGACCGTAACGGGTCATTATTCCGTTCCCGTGATTTATGTCAACCATATTTCCGTAGCCGCCGGAGTTCCAGCCGGCATATTCGACAATGCCGTCGGCAGTCGCGATAATCGGGGTTCCCATATCGTTGGCAATGTCAATGCCCGGATGAAAATCGGTGCCGCCCCAACGCAATCCGTAAGGAGAAGTGACCACGCCGTTGACCGGCCAAATTGAAGGATAATGAGAATCTGCGGAAGGAGTGCCGCGAAATTTGCTTATGTCAAATTCTCCGGAATAAGTTCCGGAAATGAAAGCTCCCGCCGCCAAAGTATCACGGCGCGCCTTAATTTGAGTTTGAAAATCGTCAAGGCTTGCAATTCGTGTTTTCGTGCGTTCTTCAATCATTGAAAGTGCTTCGGAAACATCTTCGACGCTCAATTCACCGACCGGTCCGCCCTGACCGCCGGAATTTTCTTCGGGCGGATTTTCACTTTCCGGAGGTGCGGGATTTTCGGCAGGTTTATCCTCTTTCGGCGGATTTAATCCGGCTTGAATACGGAGTTCGTTTTCGCGTTGAGATAAATTTTGAAGCGTTTCGTTCAATTCTCCGGCTTTCTTTGAAAGGTTTAAAATTTGTTCCTGACGAATTTCTCCGGCTTTTTCGACTTCGTTTACGATCTCGATATTTTTCTGCTTGTGCATAGCGGAATAAACCGAATAACCGCAGGAACCGACAAAAATTATTCCCGCCAGAGCCAATGACACCGCTCCGAATTTAAAGAGTCCGGGCGAAAGATTTATTCGACGTTCCTTGCCGCCGCCGGTTATTTTTATCTCATAATTTTCGTTGTCCATTTTTTAATTCTCCCGTTTGTTGTTCATTGCCTCATTCAAAGCCTGTTCTTCCTCCGGCGTCAATTTGTAATGCGGCGACCTTCCGTGTTCTATCGGCTTTGCATAACTGCGCGTAAAATTCCGTGCAAATATTGTGGAGAAAATTACGCCGTTGTCGTCCGCGTCCAAAAACGCAACGCAATAACTCAAATCCGATCCGGTATCCTCAAAAGCCCGAAACCTGACGATTGACTTTTTGGTTATCGCCTTTTGCAAAACATAATTCATTTTATTCATTTCGTTTTGCATTTGATTTTGAGTTTCGATAACCTTGTTGACTTCGTCGGTTTGAGAATTCAGCATTTTCTCCAAATTCCCGCCGTCAAAACCGGTCATCATTTTTTTGTAACGTTTTTTCATATGATTCAGATCCGATTGCAAATTTATGATAAATCCGATAAGTGCAAGAATGATAACGACAACCGCCCCAAAAACTGCGGCCGGATTTGCCAAAATCAGGGCATTTGCCTGCTCCATGAAATTTTTCCTCCTCCGGGTTCTAATTTTCAAAATCGGCATGACTTCCGGTTTTTGTCTTTGTGATTTTCAGTCGCGTCGGAATTTGTTGCTTGAGTTCTTCGACGTGTGAAATTATTCCGACAAGTCTGCCGCCCTTTTGCAATTCAAGCAAGGCCTTCATTGCGGTATCCAAAGTTTCGCTGTCGAGCGTGCCGAATCCTTCATCAATAAAAATCGTGTCAAGTTTTATTCCGCCGACTGTATTTTTGACGGTTGCGGCAAGTCCCAACGCAAGGGAAAGTGACGCAAGGAAAGATTCGCCGCCGGAAAGAGTTTCGACCGGGCGGACGGTATCGGCATAGTAATCGTAAATTTCAAGATTTAATCCGGCAGTCGATGCCCTTGTTTTTCCGGCATCTTTTGCCAAAAGTTTATAACGCCCGTCACTCATTTTTTCAAGCCGGTTATTGGCTTCGTTTACGATTTCTCGAAACATTGAGCGCAAATGATAGCGCAGGAAGGAAATTTTTTGTTTGCCGTCAATCCCCCGCGCAACATTTGAAAGGCGCGTCCATATATCGGAATTTTTTTGAGCTGTCTCAATTTCCGAAACAAGACTTTTCAATTTTTCGGTAAGTCTTTTCAAGTTGTTCAAGCGGTTTGAATAATCCGATTCCCCGCGAATCATCAATTCGTGTTCTTTTTTCAAATTTTCGGATTCCGCACGCAGCGCCGAAATATCCGGCTTTATTTTCCCGGAAACTTTTTCGGCAATTTCGTCGCGTTCGATCCGGGCAGATTTTAAAGCCGATTCCGCTCCGGATTTTTCGTTGCTTTTTTTGTGAAAATTTTCGTCCGCCTTTTTCCAAGCGTCGTCAAGTTTTCTTTTCAAAATTTCCGCCGCATTTAAATCTTCGC
Source organism: uncultured Selenomonadaceae bacterium (assembly GCA_905236255.1). Classification (GTDB taxonomy): domain Bacteria; phylum Bacillota; class Negativicutes; order Selenomonadales; family Selenomonadaceae; genus Quinella. Next base: position 2,508 of record CAJOPK010000188.1, read on the forward strand.
CCAATTTTTCCGGCGCGGCGGAATATTCTTCCGGAATTTGTTTAATTTTCTCGTCAATCACTCCGCGCAAATTTGCCGCCGCCTTCGCCGCCGTTTCATATTTTTTCCGTGCATTTTCCAAATTTGTCGTATTTTCCGAAATACATTTTTCTCCCTTTTTCAGATTTTCGCGAGTCTTTTTCAAGGCTTGATTGTCGGTTTCCGCCTTTGCGAAAAGTTCTTCCGCCGCTTTGAGTTCCAAAGTTTCGGAAAATTTTTCGAGCCGGTCTTTTGCATTTTTCAATCTTTCGCCGGCGGTCGCCTCCGATTTTTCTGCGGAAGATTTTTCCGCTTCAAATCTTTTGTATTTGGCGTCCGCTTCCTCAATCTGCTTGTCGGTCGGGATTGCTTCCTCACTCAAAGCCTTTTGCGGGTGATGAATTGAGCCGCAGACCGGGCAGGGCTTGCCGTCCTCCAAATTCGCCGCAAGCATTGCCGCGCTCCCGGAATATTGCAAATGCCGCAATCTTTCAAGTTCGATCCCGGCTTTTTTGTAATTTTCCGTTGCCGCCGAAAGTTTTTTTGTCGCCGCCGAAAAATCCCTTTCAAACTTTGCAACGGATTTCAAAATTTCGTCGCGATCCTTTGCGTCTTTCAATTTTTGTTTTGCAATTTCAAAATTTTTTTCCGCCGGTCGAAATTGTTCCTCCTCTCCCTTCAAAATGTTCATTCTTTCTTCAAAGCGTTTTGATTTTCTTTCATATTCGACAACCGCTTCACGGGAAATTTTTTCTTCTTCTTCCGCATTTGAAAAATTCTCCCGTGCTTTTTTGAGTTCCGAAATCATTTCGGAGATTTTTTTAAACTCAACGATTTTTTGATCCGTTTCCCGGCGTTTGTTTTCCTCATTTTTTCTCAAATCGTATTCGGTTTTTGCGTCGGTAAGTTCAGCCGCAACCTTTTTCAAAAACGTTTCCGCACTTTTCAGGCGTTCCGATTTTTTTTCAAGCGTTTCAAAATCTTTATACAAAATTTCGCCGGCGATCAAATTTTTTGCCGCAGTATCCGAAAGTTCCTTTGATTTCGCAACCTTTAATTTTATTTCGGCAAGTTCGTCCTCAAATTTCTTCAAAATTTCCGGAATGATTTTCGGAGTAAAATTTTCCGGTTCAATTTCGCAAATGCTTTGAATTTCGTTAAGACAATTTTTTTGAGTCGAAAGAAGTCCGGAAAGTTCTCCGGAAAATTTATCGGCACGTTCTTTGAGTTTTTGCGCGATCAATTCGTAAAATTTCGCATCAAAAATCGTCTTTAAAAGACTTTCGCGCTCATCGGATTTTGCCGTCAAAAATTTCTTGAAATCCCCCTGCGGCAAAATTACGACTTGCCGGAACTGATCGCTTTTAAAGCCGAGCAAATTTTGAATCATCGGGGTAACTTCCGAAGATTTTTCGGAAATTTGTTTTTCATCGCGATAAAGTTCGGCGGTCGGATTTTCCTTGACAAACCCGGAGCCTCTCAAACTTTTTCTTTCATATCCGGGACTTCTGCGGACTCTGTAAACTTTTTCGCCGATTTTGAAAGAAAAATCCACTTCGGTTTTTTCGGTCGGTGCAGCATGTTCGGAGCGCATCATCGAGCCGTCGCGCTGACCGCCGGAACTGTCCGCATAAAGCGCGTAACAGATCGCGTCCAAAATTGTGGTTTTCCCGGAACCGGTCGCGCCGTGAATCAGGAAAATTTTTTCGCTGCCGAGTCCCTTTTCAAAATCCAGCTCAACTTCACCGGCAAAAGCTCCGAAAGCCTTCATTCGCAATTTCAAAGGTATCATTTTTTCCTCCGTTTAAAATTCGCCACAAAAAAATTCGGAAGGATTATAACACAAAAATCCTTCCGAAAGAATTTTTATTTAAAATATGCCTTATATCACCCGATTGAAATCGGGAGTTTTACGGCATATTTTAAATAATCGACCATCTGTCAACTTTCTTCTATTTCTTCCAAAGTTTTTTGCTTGCTCTCAATTCCCAAAGTCAAAATGACTATCGAAACCATTACAAAAACCGACGCGAACATCGCAAAAATTGAATTCATGTGAGCCCCGCCGGTCAGCAAAATTCCCACAACCGCCGGAGCGGTCATTCCGCCTATTCTGCCGAATCCCGCCGCCCAGCCGGATCCCAGCGCACGAATTGAAGTCGGATAAAGTTCCGGAGTGTAAGTATAAATTACTCCCCACGCCCCCAGATTGAAAAAACTCATCGACGCACCCCAAATCAAAAGTTCGGTTGCCGTTCCGGCATTTCCGAAAAAGTAACTGCATACTCCGGACATCAGCAAAAACCCGGACAAAGTGTACCGGCGACCGATTAAATCGACCAGCCAAGCCGCCGCAAAATATCCCGGAAGTTGCGCCAAAGTCATTATCAGGACATATTCAAAAGTTTTTACGACGGCAAAACCCTGCGCGAAAACTATTGAAGGCAACCACATAAAAATCCCGTAATAGCTGTAAACAATTCCAAACCACGCAATCCAAAGCATGATCGTCCTTACTCTGAATTTCGGCGACCACAAAGTCAAAAAATTTTGTTCGACTTCCGAATTTTTTCCGGTTTCAATCGGCAAAAGTTCTTTGTCGAAAGGCTTGCTTTCCACGCCGAGCTTTTCTTCCAATGACAAAATTATTTTTTTCGCGTCGTCAATTTTGTTTTTCGAGATTAAATATCTGACCGATTCCGGCATATGAAGGCGAATCAGAAATACATACAGTGCCGGAAGTGCGCCGATAAAAAATGCAATTTGCCAGCCGAATTGCGGGATCAAAAGGTATGAGATACAGGCGGCAACAATCCAGCCCACGCCCCAAAAACTTTCAAGCAGGACGATAAATCTTCCCCGCAAATTTCCCGGCGCATATTCGCTCATCAAAGTGGCGGCAACCGGCAACTCTCCGCCGAGACCGAATCCGACAAAAAATCTGAATATCAGCAAAGATGTATAATTCCATGAAATTGCACAAAGTCCGGTGGATAGACTGTATAAAATTACCGTTGCCGCAAAAACTTTTTTCCTTCCGAATTTGTCCGCCAACGTCCCCGCCAAAACCGCACCGAGTGCCATTCCGACAAGTCCGATACTTCCGATTTCTCCGGCTTGTGTCGGGGAAAGTCCCCATTCTTTTGACAAAACCGGCAATATAAACGAAATTAAACCGGTGTCCATTGAATCGAACAGCCAGCCCAACCCCGTAACAAAAAGCAATTTGTAATGAAAATTACCTGTCGGCAAATTTTCAAGTCGATCGAGAATCAAAATTTTTTCCTCCTCAATATCCGAAAAGTCTTTCCAAAAATCCGCGCCAACCTCTTGAAACGCTTGTCATTTCCGCACCGGTCAAGATACTCTTTGCAATTTCTTTTATACAAAGGGCTGCCGGCGATTCCGGATCGCTCAAAATAAAAGGCTCCTGATTTCTTACGGCATCACGGACGGCACGATCTTCATAAACGTAACCGAGATAAGAAATTCGCATATCCAAAAATTTTTCGGTCGTCCTGTTTAATTTTTCGCCGGCATCAATTCCTTCCTCTTCCTCTCCTATCCTGTTTACAATCAGCCGAATGTTTCTTTTGTTCGTGTACTGCGTGTAAGCCTTGACAACGGCATAAGCATCGGCAAGGGCGGTCGGTTCCGGAGTCGTTATCAACAAAACTTCCTCCGCCGCCAAGACAAATTCCATAACGTTCCGGCTCAAGCCCGCGCCGGTATCTATTATTATCGTATCCGCCAATTCCGAACAACGATCCAATTTTCGGTGAAGTCGTCTTTGTGCCGAACGATTCACCCCCAAAGTCGCCTCAATTCCGGCAACTCCGGAAATATATTTTACCCCCTGCGCGCCTTCTTCGACAACATCTTCCAATTCAACGCCTTCGTCAAGCAAATCTATAAGACTTCTGTTTGTAACCTTTCCCATCAAAACATTGACATTTGCCATTCCTATATCCGCATCAATCAGCATGACGTGCCGTCCCGCCATTTGAAGGGCAACCGACAAATTGACGGCAATATTGGTTTTTCCCACCCCGCCCTTGCCGCTTGTTATCGCAATGACGCGTGTATCTTCGGCGACCGCAAAATCAAGTTCGCCTATTGTCTTGTGTTCCGCGTCCTCTTCGGAACGCTCTTCAACCAAAGTTCTCAAAATTGATGCCTGATCTTCCATGATCTCATCCCTCAAAACCCGATGCTTTCTTCAAAAGCAGATCCGCAAAAACTTCCGGAGCGGCATTTTCTATATCGTCCGGAACACTTTGACCGGTCGTAAAATAAGACAAGGCAATTTTCCGCCCGTGCAAAAGATTTAAAACCATTCCCAAACTTCCGGTTTCGTCAATTTTTGTGACGATAAGTTTTTCAGGTTCAACCGTCGCAAATTTTGTCATGATTTCCCGCGCATCGGTCAATTTCGTCGTTGCACTTATTACAAGGTGTTTTTCGATTCTGGCGTTGACTTTCAAAAATTCTTCAAGCTCGCGCATTTGAAAATCATTCTGCTGACTTCTGCCCGCCGTGTCAATCAAGATCAATTCTTTATCGCGGTGGCGTTCGATTGCGGCGGAAAGTTCTGCGGGAGAATAAACTATTTCAAGCGGCAAGCCCAAAATATCGGAATAAGTTTTAAGCTGTTCGACGGCGGAAATTCTGTAGGTATCGGCGGTAATGAGTGCAGCGCTGATCTGTTGTTCCAGTACGAATTTTGCCGCAATTTTTGCAAGGGTTGTGGTCTTGCCTACACCGGTCGTTCCCAAAAGCGCAACAATTCGCACGCCGTGCCGATTTAATTTTATTCCGTCCGAAAATCTGATTCGTTCGTTGAGATATGAAGTCAAAGTAATTTTTGCCGCGCTCGATTGGCTGTCAACCAGAGTATCGCCGGCTCCGGCTTGAGTTGCCATTTCGCTCAAAATTTCTTCGTCAACTTCCTGCCGGCGAAGTGCTTCATGCAAAGACATTCCGGTTTTTCTGCCGCCCTTACCCAGAACATCGGCAAGCAAGGCTTTCATCTGCGCGATCTCGTCTTCAAGTCGTTGAATTTTTTCCTGACTTTCCTGTTCGACTTTCGCGCTTAATTGAACATTTGCGGCTTTTTGTTGAGCGATTGATTGCGCCTTCATTTGCTCGGCAATTTCGGCAACCTGCGCCTGTGCCTGTGCCTGTGCTTGTGCCATGGCCTGTTGCATTATCTGTGTCATTTGCAGTTGGCTTATTTGATTGAATTGCGCCATCATTATTTCCTGCGCCTGTTGAGCGAACTGCGTCGGGCTTAATTCCGATTGATTTTGTTGAGATTGTTGAGGTTGTTGAGGTTGCGGCGAATTTTCCGGCACTTGTTCCGGTTGGGGAGTTTCTTCAACCGATACGGATTCGTTCGTTTGTTCGTCGGTTTTATTTTCTTCCGGAGAATTTTCTCCCGATTGATTTTCGGAAACTTCTTCCGGTTGACTTTCTTCCGGCAAAGATTCTTCTTCCGGAGGATTTTCTTCCGGTTTAATTTCATCGGTTGGAATTTCTTCCGGAACTTCGCCTTCTCCCGTCACGATTTCTTCCGGTGAAGGCGCGGGAATTTCTTCATCGACAAAATTTTCTTCCGGCGGATTTTCGGCAGATTCTTCCGGAACGGGGACGGGCTCATTGTAAGCCGGCGGATTTTCTTCCGGTTCCGCGATAAAATCTTCTTCTTCCGATTCGCTCAAAATTTCGGCATCGGATTGTGATTCGGTTTCGACGGGTGTTTCAATTTCTTCCGTTGCGACCGCCTCATTCAATATGTCGTCAAAATTTTTGTCCGGCTTTTCTTCCGTCAATTTCGGAATCGACGGATTTGCGGAAGCGGCGGCAACTTTTTCGGCAAGTTCTTCGGATTGAGTTACTCTCAAAGTCGGCGCGTCAAGTTTTCTTTCCGCCTGCTCAACTCCTTCGACCGTCCCGGAAGTCTTATATTTTGAAAGCATCGAATTTGGAACAAGGGAAGGTCGCGGGGTCAAAGTCGGAGTACCTCTTTTTTCCGGCATCGAATCCTCTTCGACGGCTGCGGTAATTTCTATAACGTCACGGCTGCCGAGTCCCAAAACTCCGCCTTCTTTGGATTTTTTGCTGTGCAGAATTACGGCATCTTCACCGAGTTCCGCTTTCATTGCCGCCATCGCTTCTTTCATCGTGGCGGCTTTAAAAACTTTTATTTGCAACGAAGTTCACCCTTTCGCATATATCTCCGTCAAAAAATTTTGTTTGAAGTTCCCGAAACATACAAGCGGGAATTTTGCGGCGAATTTTGATAAATCACTTTTGTTCTTTCTGCCAACATTGTAATTCCCCTGCAAAAAAATAGTCAACGGCAATTTTTCAATCAGATTGTGTCAAGGAATCTTCCGGTTTGAATCACACGGGCGTTTCATAAATTTTCCGGCGATCCGGACAAAGAAAAGTTGGTTAAAAATTTTTATTCATTTTGGGGTTTAACATTAAAATCTCCCGCTTTATGAAACGCCC
>CAJOPK010000189.1 GCA_905236255.1 uncultured Selenomonadaceae bacterium
AAATCAACGTTTTCTTTTTCGACGATTGAGCAACAGATGATAACTTACAACGGGGATAACAACAAAATCTCAATGGTCAAGTTGAACGGTGCGACCGATCCGGCGAGTGACGGCGTAAATTTGACCGGATTGGATTTGTACGGCGAAGATATTTTTGACAATGCGCTTTCCGGAAATACTCATTCCGGCAGTGCCATGTTGAACGAACTTTTGACCGTTCATGCAAAAATAAACGCCTGTGATGCACATTGGCTTTCTTCGGACGGAATTACCGTATCCGATACCGCTCATGAAACCGTCGTCATGGCGGAAACCAAAATAGGCTCAAAACAGCAACTTTATACGAGCGTCAAGGAAATGCTTGAAAAACAGGATACCAACATTACCAACGACATTACAAATGTCAGCGGTGCCGACGTTGCACAACTTGCAACAAAACTTATGGAACTCACCACGCTTTACAATATGGCTCTTTCTTTGGGCGGCAGAATTTTGCCGCAGTCTTTGGCGGATTATCTCTGATAAAATTTTTTGAAAAGGTTTACCTTAAAATATACCGCGCCGGATTTTGGAATTTGGCGCGGGTGTTTTGGTATATCCGGGCGGATTATAAAATTTGCTTAAATTTGCAGGAAATTTTTTCAAAAAATTGAAGTTATCCCGAAAATCCGGAAAAGAGAGGTGAACGGCGATGACTATTCCGAGATTAAACATAAGGCACGAACTTCCGCGAATTTCGATAAGGCAGGAGCAAAGTCGTCTTGACGAAAGTTCCGTAAATCTTGCCGATTTGCATACCGAAAACAGGCAGGCAAGATCAAACAAAGGCATAACTCAATCGAGTATGCAGCTTGACAATTATCCGAGTCGCAGGGCTTGGGGAGCGCGCAATATGGACGATTTCACGCGGGAGAACGGTCAAAAAGGTCTTTCAAATGCTCAATCCGATGCTTCCCGGCGTACTCAAGAGGCTTGGGACAGAATCGAAAACGGAGCGAAACGCGGCAACGATTTGGCTCAAAAATTTAAAAGTGATTTGTTTGCGCCGTATTCTTCGGCGGAAAATCTTGTGGAATTTAATCTGATGCCGGAGCCGGAAGTTACCGCTCAACCCGCACGGGTGGTCGGCGAATCGGACGAAGGCGATGTTACCGTCAAAATAAATGCACCGTCACAAGCCAATTTGCATTTCACTCCGGGACACGCCGAAACACATTTGGCGGACAAGGGGTATATTCGCCGGTGGGTAACGCAGGGAAATTACGACATTATGGCTTAGATTTGGGAGGTAAAAAGTTATGAGAAAAGTTGACACGCGCAGATTCGGTGAAATCGAAGTTGACGAATCGAGAGTCGTAAAATTCAAGGAAGGTATTCCGGCTTTTGAGGACAAACACGAATTTTTGATTCTCCCTTACGACAACGAAACTCCCTATTACTTCATGCAGTCTTTGGAAGATCCGGATTTGGCTTTCCTTCTGACGATGCCCTTCCTCTTCTTCCCGGACTACACGATTGAAATTGACGACGCGGTTTTGAAGGAATTGGACATCAAAAATCAGGAAGACGTTACCCTTTATGCACTTGTCACAATTCCTAACGGCTCCGTTCGTTACATGACGGCAAACCTTCTCGCGCCGATTGTTTTGAATACCGAAAATATGCAGGCAAAACAGTTGGTTCTTGAAAAGAGCAATTATACGACAAAACACAGACTTTTCCCGGATCCGATTAAGGAAGGGGGGAAATAAATGCTTGTACTTACGCGTAAACCTCGCCAGCAAATTATGATCGGCGACAACATAACGGTTAATGTGGTTGAAGTTCAGGGAGAGAACGTACGCATCGCAATCGATGCGCCGCGCGACATAAAAATTTATCGCGGCGAAATTTATCGCGCAATTCAGGACGAAAACAGAAAAGCGGCCGTGCCGACCGGAGAAGTCGATCTGCATGCGGCATTGCCGGTGAAATAGGAACCCCGCCGGACAAGGTAAATTTTTCGGCGTTAAAATTTACCAAATTTCGGCAAAAAATTTTAAGGAGGAAGATTAAAATGGTAGGGAAGCTGCAGGACATTGTTACGGCTGCCGCCGTCGTCGGCGCGGTCGAAATGAACAACACCAAACGCATCAAACCGGACAGTTCGGCGGCGAAAGTTGATATTGCTCCCAAGCCGCCGGTCGAGGACGCACAGGCAAAGTTCGTCGTCGATACGCAGGGTATGGAAGCCGAAGGCGATGCACTTTTCAAAAAAGAAGAGGAAGAGCAGGAATTTCATCTTGAGCCCGGTACTCTTGACGAAGAATCGGTCAGTCTTATGACCGAAGAGCTTAACGACTTGATGTCCAAAATCAACTGCAATCTTGAATTTACTTATTCAAAGGAAGCGGACATGATGTCCGTTAAAATGGTCGATAAAAAGACCAAAGAAGTTATTAAAGAACTTCCGCCGGAAGAAATGATCGAAAATATGATCAAGGCAAAGGATTGGCTGGGCGCATTCATTGACAAGAACATATAAAACGCGAATTTTTCCGGTGAAACGTCGCACCGGAATTTCGCACGTAATAACTTCCGATTTTGACCGATCGAAAGTTGAATCAACTCCGGACAATGCAGATTTCACAAGGAGGGAATTATCATGGGTGTAAACGGAATTTACGGCTTGTCAGGTTCCGGTCTCGACATTGAGTCGATGGTCAAGGTCGGCATGATGGGCAAACA
>CAJOPK010000190.1 GCA_905236255.1 uncultured Selenomonadaceae bacterium
AAAAAAACGTGCCGCAAAAATAGTTGATGAAGAATATCGTCACAGTGTCGAGACTGACATTCGTTTCGCTGAAAATAAACTTGATTTGGAGCGTGTCGGTAAAGTCTAAATTTTAATCATAACGGCTGCAAGGGAAAATTGATAAATTGCGTTAAATATCGTTCGAGGATTCAAAGCGGAACGACCGCCGAATTTTGGAGGCGGCAAAAAAATTTGAAAGTGAATAACGTCCGTGATAAAATGTCCGATATGAGCAACTTCCTTTCCGATGAGTTTTCGGCAAACACATTTTAACCAAAAACCGGCGTAATTGCCCGGAGTGTTTCACAAAAGAAAGGATTTAAGGATAAAAATGAAACGATTGCTTTTGAACGGAACGATTTTAATATTGTTTTTGGCGTTGATGAGTTTTCAATTCCTGCCGCGAATTTTGCACGAAATTTTCGGCGTTGCGTTTTTTGCGGCGGGGATTTTGCATTTGTATTTCAATCGGGCATGGTTCAAAAGTTTGACGAAAGGAAAATATGATTTCAGCCGGGCTTTGCAAACGACAATAAATTTTTTGATGATAATTTCCTTTGTCGTCATCACGATAACCGGCATTTTTCTTTCAAATTTTTTGTTTGAAAATTTCGTCCCGCTTGAACTTCAAAGAAATATTTCCGTTCACGGTCATCACGTCGCCCTGCCTTACTTGATGATGATTTTGGCGGGAATACATATCGGATTGCATTGGAAAAATTTTTTCCGGCGTTTTGTAAATTTTTTCGGCGTAAATCCGGACGGTTTAAAATTTAAAATCGTCGCCGGAACTCTTGCCGCAATAATTATTTTCGTCGGAGTTTACGGAGCGTTTTTGAATCGGGTCGGCGACAGACTTTTAATGTTGCATATTTTCGGCACACCGGCTTATGATCTGCCTTTTGCCGGGTTTGTCGGAATAATTTTTTGCGGAATCGGAATTTATACGCTTGCGACGATTTTTATTCTGCGTTTTTTCAAAAAATAAAAATATCGGTTGCCGGTTTTGAATCGACACCGATATTTTTTATATTCTTCACAAAAAATTTACTTTGTCATTTCCGCGACGGTCTGCAAAAGTTTTTCGGATTTTCTTTCGACTTCCTCCGACATTTCCCGGCGGTATTCGGAAAGTTTCTTTTCAAATTCCGGGTTCGTCGCTCCCAAAATTTCAACGGCAAAGAGTGCGGCATTTTTCGCACCGTTCACCGCCATTGTCGCAACCGGAACTCCTCCCGGCATCTGCACCGTACTCAAAAGCGAATCAAGCCCGTCGAAAGGTGCGGAACTTATCGGAACTCCCACGACCGGACGCGTCGTGTGACTTGCGACGACTCCCGCCAAATGTGCCGCACAACCCGCCGCCGCAATAAAGACTTTTACGCCTTTTTTTTCGCAGTCGGTCACGAAATTTTTTACTCTGTCGGGCGTACGGTGAGCGGACGCGACGATAATTTCAAACTTCACGCCGAAATCGTTCAAAACTTCGACCGCTTTTTTCATCACCGAAAAATCGCTGTCGCTCCCCATAATTATCGCAACTTCAGACATCTTGCAAAAACCTCCGCCCGGTTATTTTTTCAACCTTCTCACAAAAACATTTTCCATTTCCGGATAGCCGAAGAAAAATCCCTGAATGTAATCCGCTTTGCACTCGTCACGCAGGAAAATGTAAGCGTCCTCTTCCTCAACGCCCTCTATGCAAACTTCCATACCTATCGAATGACAGAGCATAACGGTATATTTGACCAGGTTTTTGTCGAAGTCGTTTTTCAAAATATCCTCAATGAAAACGCGGTCAATTTTTATAACGTTGCAGGTAAAATTCTTCAAAAATCCGAGTGACGAATAGCCGGTGCCGAAATCGTCCATCGCAATTTTTATTCCGAGATTGTGGAAATCGGCAAATTGCTTGTTGACAAATTCCCAGTCGTAAACGCTCTGACTTTCCGTCAACTCAAAAGTTATCGTCGTCGGATCTATTTCGTGTCGTTCAATGCAATCTTTGACGAACGGGAAAAACATATGTTCTTCCAGCTGATAAAGTGAAATATTTATGCTCATCTGGAAATCGGGCATATATTTCTGCCATTTTTTTGCTGTGGTCACGGCGTTTTCTATAATCCAATGACCGACCGGAATAATCATGCGGGATTTTTCGAGCATCGGAATAAATTGCATCGGGGCAACAACGCTGCCGTCTTTGTCATACCAACGCAGGAGAGCCTCCGCACCGATTAACCTTCCGTCCTTCGCGTCAACCTGCGGCTGATAGCAAAGGAAAAAATCTTCGCAACCGCGAGCGATACAGTTTTGCATAAGATTCTGCATACCTATATCATAACGCCAACGATCATAAGTTTCTTTGACGAAGAAACAAATTTGATCGCGTCCCTTCTTCCGGGCAATTTCCAAAGCGACTTCCGCATACCGGACAATCGTAACGCTGTCATTCGCGTCCGTCGGATAAAATGCCGCACCGGCGGATGCCGTGCAATAAATGGTATCTTCGACGTTGCGAATTTCACGCATACAGAGCTGAACGCTGGAGAAAATAATTTCAATTTCTTCCGGCATCGCGTCCGGGATAATCATACCGAACATATCGCTGTCGAGTTTGTAAAGTTTGATGTCCGGCGGCAAAATGTTCGTTATGTTTTGAGCAATTTGACGCAGGGCAATATCGCCGAAATGGTGACCGTAAGTTTCGTTGATGACGTGGAAATTATCCAGCCCGACGACAACGACGGCTCCGTGTATTCCCGGCGCTCCCGTGACCTCCGCCTCCAAAGCAACGTCGAAAGAATGACGGTTCAAAAGACCGGTAATGTGATCTGCACGGAGTTTTACGTCCATGCGTGTGACAACGCCGGAAATCAGAATCGGCTGCCCGAACTCATCTTTACCCGCCGCCATACTAAGATTTACCCAGCCGTAATCGCCGCTCTTGTGCAAAAGCCGAAAGTCGCAACTGACATCTTTACTTGCGTTGCCTTTGTCAATTTCGTTCATCGCGTTTTCGTAAATTTCGCGATCTTCATGATGAATGAAAGGCAAAATCAGCGAATCGAGGTCGTCGGTTTCGTTCGAGGGAAAACTGAAGTCCCGCATGAAGTTGTCCGACATCAGCACTTCTCCGGTATTGACATCGACAACAAACAGATATTCCTCCGCCGAATTTTGCAACGCATTGAAATACGTCCGTATTTTGTTAAGTGGAGAATTTTCGTTCATACTCATCAGTAACTCTTCCTTTATAAAAATTTTCCGCTCTACATATCTGCAGAAATTTTTTCGACGCAAAATTCAAACTTCCTGCAACTTGCCGGAATAAATTCATTAAAGCGAAAAAATTTTTATTGAACAATCTTTCCGAAGTCCGCAACTTTTGCAAGAAGGTTGTCAACCGACTTTAAAAGTGCAAGACGATTTTTTCTCACGTCCGGATTTTCGTCCATGACCATGACCGAATCGAAGAAATTGTCAATCGGCGTGGCAAGTTTTTTGAGTGCGTCAACAGCTCCTATATAATCGTGTTTTTCGATTAACTCTTCCGCAACGACTTTGACCGCCTCAAATGCCTTGTACAAAACATTTTCCGCGTCAACAGTCAAAAATTCCGGATTTACTTCCGTCGAATCGGATTTTTTCGCAAGGTTGCCCGCACGGACAAATGCCTGAATATATTTCGTCGAGTCGGGAACGGCAAGGAAGTTTTCGACCGCCGCCGCTTTCAAAGTCACGGAATAAATATCGTCAACATCTCCGGTAACCGCGTCAACAATATCATAGCGGACGGATTCGAGAACATTTTTAATTCTCAAAGTCATAAACTCCGCAAAATCCTTCCGAATCTTTTCGCGTTTGCCGGCATCGGAAATTTTCAGCAAATCTTCCGCCAAACTTACGACTTCGCCGATATTCAAAGACCATTTCGCCGCGACAAGAGTATTTACAATTCCCAAAGCCTGACGGCGAAGGGCAAACGGATCTTGCGAGCCGGTCGGGACAAGTCCTCTGCTGAAAGTCGCGACAATATTGTCAATTTTATCGGCAAGCGACAAAATTTTCCCGGAAACTGTTTCCGGTTGACTGTCGCCGGAAAAACGCGGCTTGTAATGTTCGTCAATCGCCAGACAAACTTCAACCGGTTCCCCGTCGAGCTTTGCATATTCGCGTCCCATAGTCCCCTGCAATTCGGTAAATTCCGTAACCATACCGGTCACCAAATCCGCTTTTGAAAGGAGTGCCGCACGAGCCGCATTTTTCCTGTCGTCCGACGAAACTTTATCGCCCAAAAGATCGCAAATTTTTTCGACAAGTTTTTCAAGTCTTTCCGTCTTTTCGTAAACAGAACCCAGACCTTCTTGGAAAACTACCGTCTTTAATTTTTCGCGGTGGTCGGCAAGAGATTTTTTTCTGTCCTCTTTGAAGAAAAATTGAGCGTCCTCAAGTCTTGCCTTCAAAACTCTTTCGTTTCCGTGCCGGACAATGTCTATATAATCGCTGCCGCCGTTGCGAACGGTTATAAAGAGCGGCAAAAGTTTTCCGTCCGCAGATTTTACCGGGAAATATCTTTGATGATCTCTCATCGGAGTTATTACCGCCTCTGCGGGAAGTTCAAGATATTTCGTTTCAAATTTTCCGGCGAGTGCCGTCGGATATTCGACGAGGTACAAAACTTCCTCCAGCAAGTCCTCCGTAATTTCGGCCTTGCCGCCGTTTTCCGTCGCAACTTTCTCAATTTCTTCCACAATCATTTTCCGGCGTTTCTCCGGATTGACGATTACAAAATTTTCTTCGCAAGCCGCAACATAATCCGCCGCAGATTTAATTTCAAAATCACCCTTGCTTAAAAATCTGTGACCGCGAGAAATTCTGCCGGATTTTACTTCCGCGACTTCAAAGGGAATTATTTCATCGTCGGCAAGAGCGACAATCCACCGGAGCGGACGAATGAATTTAAAATCCAAATTTCCCCAGTGCATATTGTTGGGAAAACTCAAATTGCAAATCATTTCCGGGAAAAGTGTTTTCAAAATTTCCGTCGTCGGTTTGCCTTTTTCGCTGACGACGGCATAAATATATCCGTCGCGAGTGATTAAATCTTCCGGATTTATTTTCGCTCCCCGTGCAAAACCGACAGCCGCCTTTGTCGGTTTTCCCTCCGCGTCAAATGCAATTTTTGCGGAAGGTCCGCGTTTTTCTTCGGAAATATCCGATTGATTTTCCGCCGCATTTTTGACAATCAAAGACAATCTGCGGGGAGTGCCGAGCGTTTCGACTTCACCGAAATTTATTCTTGATTCCGTCAAAGATTTTTTTGCAAGTTCTTTAAGCTGATTCAAAATTCCGGGCATCGCGTGTGCCGGAATTTCTTCCGTCCCTATTTCGAGCAGAAGTGTTTTTTCATTACTCATTTTGCCTGCACCTCCGCCGATTTTTTGAGTAAGGGGTAACCCATTTTTTCACGCTGTTCCAAGTAAGCGACCGCACAAAGCCGAGCCAACTTTCTGACGCGACCTATAAAAGCCGTGCGTTCACTTACGCTTATTGCCCCGCGAGCGTCCAAAAGGTTAAACGTGTGGGAGCATTTCAAAACGTAATCGTAAGCCGGGTGGACAAATCCGAGTTTGATGACCCTGACCGCCTCCGCCTCATATTTTTCAAAGAGATCAAACAAAAGTTTTTCGTCGGAAACGTCGAAGGCATAACTTGACTGCTCAAATTCGTTTTGATGAAAAACGTCGCCGTAAGTAACGCCGTTTGCCCATTCCACGTCGTAAACATTTTCCACGCCCTGAATATACATGGCAAGTCTTTCAAGACCGTACGTTATTTCAACCGCCGTCGGCTTAATGTCCTGACTGCCGACCTGTTGAAAATACGTAAACTGGGTAATTTCCATGCCGTCAAGCCAGACTTCCCAGCCGAGTCCCCACGCTCCGAGTGTCGGAGATTCCCAGTTATCCTCAACAAAACGAATATCGTGCTTTTTCGCCTCAATTCCGATCGACGCAAGACTTTCAAGATAAAGCTCCTGAATGTTGTCCGGCGAAGGTTTCATTATGACTTGAATTTGATGATGCTGGTAAAGTCTGTTCGGATTGTCGCCGTAACGCCCGTCCGCCGGTCTGCGTGAAGGTTCAATGTATGCGACGTTCCACGGCTCCGGTCCCAAAACACGCAGAAAAGTGAACGGATTCATTGTCCCCGCACCTTTTTCCACGTCGTAAGGCTCGGCAATTATGCAACCCTTATCCGACCAAAATTTTTGCAAAGCGAAAACCAATTCCTGATATTTCATTTTTCGCAATCATCCTCTCTGAAAATATTTGTTATATCAACCTGAAGTATTTTCAAATGTTTTTCAAAAAACTTAATCATTTTACCGCCGATTGATTGAATTGTCTACAAAAAATTTTTACGCCTTCAAATTACCCCGCCGGTATTCTTTCAGCAAATTTTCCGTTTCAACGATACGACTTTCCAAAGTCCTGAAATTTATATTCAACAAATTGACGGCACTGCAGAGCAGGGGAATAAGCACATCATGCTCCCCGATTTCCTTTTTAAATTCCGTCCTTATGATTTCGTAAAATTCCGGTGCACTTATATCGTGTTCGACGGTACATAAAATTCTCATCGGGTGCAGAGCGTTCCGCAAGACGAAAAGCAAAATGTCGTAGCGGTGAACGGGATTTTCTTTGAAAAAAGGTATTTCGCCGAGAATTTTGTCAATCAGCGGAGCACCGACCATAAACGATTCAAACCACTTTCTTATCATTTTATTCGGATCCGTCCGGCGGTTTGTCATCGAATCGTCCCGCCTTCTGTAAACATAACCGGTCGTTGCCTTTGAAACAAGTCTTTTCGCGTTCAAAATAATTTGCAAAGTCCAGAGCATATCTTCGGTTATGAGTATCGGCGGAAATTTTATTTCGTTCGTTATCAGAAAGTCGCGGCGAACAAATTTAATCCACGGAGTCCACCAATACCGGAAATTTTTCAAATCGTCGATTCTTTTCGGCATATCGTCCGCGACAAGAAAAGTTTGTTCGTTCTGCCGCAATTCGTCATATTTCGGCATGGCATTTTTTATTTCGTCGGAATTTATCATGCCTTTTCCGTCAAGTTTGCAACTCAAATAATTCCTGCAGTAAATCACGTCGGCATCAAATTTTTTTGCCGTTGAGTAAAGGTCTGCAAAGGTGTCGGGGAGAGCGGCATCGTCGCTGTCCATAAAAAAAACATATTCGCCGCGAGAAACGGCAAGACCTCTGTTTCGCGGAACGGCTCCGCTGCCGGTATTTGTTTTTGCCGGCAAAAATTCCAATCTTCCGCCGAATCTCGGAATATATTTTTTCACGATTTTCGGCGAAGTGTCCGAAGATCCGTCGTCCGCGACAATGACTTCAAAACTTTGAAAAGTTTGCGACAAAATACTTTCAAAACATTCTTCCAAATATTTTTCGGCATTGTACAGCGGAATTATCACGGAAATTTTCGGTGCGTTTTCTTGAAAAGGCATTTCCGGTTTACTCCTTTTTTTATCAATGCGTCAGGAAAATACCGGTTCCCCGGTTCCCTAATTCCCTAATTCCCCGATTAAATATCTTCCTCGTCCCTTTTTCTCACGACAAATTTTATCGGCGTTCCTTCAAAGCCGTAACTTTCACGCAGACGATTTTCCAAAAATCTCAAATAAGAAAAATGTACAAGTTCCGGCTCGTTCACGAAAATTATAAATCGCGGCGGGCAAATGTCCGCTTGAGTGACGAAAAGGATTTTCAACTGCTTGCCTTTCTTTGACGGCGGCGGATTTATGGCGACGGCATCCCGGACAAGTTCATTTAAAACGCTTGTCTGTATTCTCATTGATTGCTGTTCCGCGACAAATTTTACAAGTTCCGTCACGCGGTTTACTCTTTGCCCGGTCAAAGCACTTGCATATAAAACCGGAGCATATTGCAAGAATCCCAATTCCTCCCGGAGCATATCGGTAAATCTGTTTGTGGATCTGTCATGTTTGTCCGGGAAAATATCCCATTTGTTCACGACGATAACGCAACCCTTTCCGG
>CAJOPK010000191.1 GCA_905236255.1 uncultured Selenomonadaceae bacterium
GGCGATTTTGTCCGAGTCAACGCGGCACTTTCCGGAATATCCGAACTGCGCGGGATTGTCAAAGAAGCGGCAGACCGGCGCAGTTTTTATCACCGGCAAACAATTTTGTTTATCGACGAAATTCACCGGTTCAACAAAAGTCAGCAAGATTTTCTTCTGCCTTATGTTGAGGACGGTCGGTTAATTTTAATCGGAGCGACTACCGAAAATCCTTTCTTTGAAGTCAATGCCGCACTTTTGAGCCGGGTAAAAATTGTCCGGCTGGAAAAGTTGAAAGTTGAAGACATTCGCAAGATTTTGGACAGGGCGATAAATTCGGAAAACGGACTTGCCGGAAAAGATATTTTGATTGAGGACGAAGCGCTTGAAATAATTGCGGATTTTGCGGACGGTGATGCCCGCCCGGCTTTAAATCTTTTGGAGCAGGCGGCATTTGAAAAAAATGTGACGGTCGAAACCTTGCGCGATATGCTCGGAGAAAAAATCCGGCGTTACGACAAAAAAGGCGACAATCATTACGATACGATTTCGGCTTTTATAAAAAGTATGCGCGGCAGTGATCCGGATGCGGCAATTTATTATCTTGCGAAGATGATTGACGGCGGGGAAGATTTGAATTTTATTGCCCGGCGAATTGTGATTTGTGCCGCCGAAGATGTCGGGAATGCCGATCCCTTTGCATTGGTTTTGGCAAATGCGGCGGCTCAGGCGGCTCAATTTGTGGGACTTCCGGAAGCCCGTATTCCTCTGGCACAGGCCGTGACATACATTGCCGGCGCACCGAAAAGCAACGCCGCTTATCTTGCGGTCGATGCGGCACTTTCGGACGTAAAAAAAATGAGAGATGCCGATGAAGTTCCCAAACATTTGCGGGATACGAGTTACAAGGGTGCAAAAATTTTCGGAAACGGTGAAGGTTACAAATATCCTCACAATTTTGACGGACATTTTGTAAATCAGCAATATTTGCCGGATTCGCGAAAATCGGCGAGTTATTACAAACCGACGGAAATCGGAAAAGAGTCGGAAATAAAAAAATATTTGCGGGATCATTGGAAAGACAGATTTGAATAATTTCCCGGACAGATTTTCAAATTCGGCGAGAGCCGAAATTTTTTTGTCCCGGTAACGAAAAATTTTTTTACCGCAATGCGACAATTACACACAAATTTTGAATTCTGAAAAGGTTTTCATTGACGGCAAAGATTAAACGGTTTAATATATGCGGGTCGAAAAATTTTCATTCGGGAGGTGACGGAGTTTTGAGCGTTGTCGAAAATTTGAAGGTCGTTATCGAAACAATCAATTCGGTCAAGCGCGAATCGGTGACTTTGATTGCCGTTACAAAAAATCACGGCGTTGAAGTCATGAGAGAAGCGATTGATGCCGGAGTCGAAAATATCGGGGAAAATCGTATTCAAGAGGCAACCGAAAAATTTGCCGTTCTCGACCGCCGGGTTACAAAACATTTGATAGGGCACCTGCAAACAAACAAGGTCAAGCCGGCGGTTAAAAATTTTGACCTGATACATTCCGTCGATTCGATTCACCTTGCCGAATCATTGAATAAGGCGGCAAAGTCCGTCGAAAAAATTCAAGATATTTTAATTCAGGTGAATTTGGCGAAGGAATCTTCAAAGTCCGGCGTTTACGAAGAAAATCTGCCGGAACTTGTCGCCGCCGTCGATGAAATGAAAAATCTTCGTCTGCGCGGTCTCATGATTATTGCGCCGAATTTTCCGGACGTTGAGGATTGTCGTCCGCTTTTCAGGCAAGCGAAAAAATTTTTTGATATAATGAAAAAGAATCGAAAGAATTTTGATTTCCTGTCAATGGGCATGACTCACGACTACAAAATTGCCGTCGAAGAAGGATCCAATATGGTCAGGGTCGGCACGGCGATTTTCGGGGAAAGGAATTACAATGCTTAACCTTCGGAAAATTTTTCCGAATGATATATAAAACTTCTAATTTCAAGGGGGAATTTAAGGATGTCGTTGATAGACAAGTTCAGTCGGGCGATGGGAATTTCCGGCGACAGCGGTGAGAATGAAGAGGAAATTCAGGAAAAAGAGGAGTTGCAGCCGCCGAAATTTGAACAACCGAAAGAAAATTCGCCGGTTCAGGCAAATTTTGCATCGTCCAATGTCATTGATTTCAGTTCGGCAACGGCAATGCGTACGACGGTCAATCCGATTACCGGCGCAAAAACTTTAACAAAGTCCAAAATTACGACGGTCAAACCTTCCGGTTTCGACGACGCTCAAACCATTGCAAATTGCCTGCGCGACAAAATTCCGGTTATTGTAAATTTTGAAAACGCGAGTACCGAAGATGCAAAGAGAATTATTGATTTTATCAGCGGCACGACTTACGCTTTGAACGGCGAAATTAAAAAAGTCAGTCAGAAAGTTTTTGTATGCGCGCCCAGTAATGTCACGGTCACTTATACGGAGGACGAAAAGAAAGTTGCCGGCGACATTCCCTGGCTCGGCAAGTGAGGAATTAAAATTTTGAGCGATTCAAAGGAAAAAATTATTCGCTACTATAAAGGCACGGAAGGCGAAGAAACGGCGGTAAAACTTGTCGATATTGCGACGCAGGCCGCGAAAAATCGCAAGTATAAATTGAGCGGTTTTCTCACTCCTTTTGAGCAGGATATGGCGGGCGTAATTGCAAACAGCTTGGGAGAGTTGACGGTCGATTTTGACGGCGGTTTTGTCGGTGCGGAACGTCGGCGGGCGGTATTTTGTCACGAAGATTTTGAAGGTACGCCGAATTTTGAAATTGCCGTAATAAAATCCGAATGGAACGGCGAATTTGCGCGGCTCGGTCATCGCGACGTTTTGGGTTCGATTATGAATTTGGGCGTTGACAGAGATTGTGTCGGAGATATTATCGCGACAAAAGATTTCGCAAAAATCATAGTCGATAAAAAAATGTGCGATTATTTTATTGCAAATTTGACGCGGATAGGTGAAGCCGGCGTTAAAACTTCGATTGACGAACTTTCCGATATTGCGCCGAAAGAGGAACGCCTTAAAGAAATTCGCGCAACCGTTGCGTCATTGCGCGCAGATTCGATTGCGGCGGCGGGTTTCGGTATGTCCAGAAGCAAGGCGGCAACCGAAATTTCTGCGGAAAAAGTCAAGTTGAATTGGCAGACTTTGAAAAATTCTTCGCACGCGATAAAAGAGGGAGATATTTTGAGTATGCGCGGACGCGGGCGGCTGGAAGTTGCCGAAATTACCGGGCAGACCAAAAAAGGACGCACCGGCGTTTTGCTTAAAAGATTTTTTTGACGGAGGCGATTAAAATTGCTTACACCGATGGATATTCACAATCATGAATTTAAAAAGGCTTTTCGCGGATACAGCGAAAACGACGTTGACGATTTTTTGGATCAGATCGTTGCCGATTACGAAAAACTTATTCGCGAAAACGAACAGCTTAAAGAACAGCTTTCACGCAACGACAAGGAAATAGATCAATACAAGCGGCTTGAAAAAAATTTGCAGGATACTTTGGTTGTCGCGCAAAAAACTGCGGAAGAAGTCGTAAGCGCGGCAAAGAAAAATTCGGAAGAAATTTTGCGCGTCGCAACAAAAAATGCGGACGAATTGCGCGAAAATACCGGTCACGAATGTCGCAACCTTCGCGAAAGTACAACGCGGGAATGTGATGCCATGCGCGAAAAGGCGCAGCTTGAAATTCGTCAACTTGAGAACGACACGAAAAATAAACTCCGTTCGACTTTGGACGAATACGAGCGCATTGTTCGCGACAAAAATTCTTTCCTGCTCAAAATTCGCACGGCTCTGGAATCCGAACTTGCCGTTACCGTTCAACTTTTGAGCGCGATTCCGAATTTGAACACCGCCCGCGTCAAGCCGATTGACGTTCCGGCGGATACCGCGATTGACCTTATCAAAAACGATCTCAACATCAAGGAAAAATTTTCCGGCGTAAAAGTCGAAAAGGATACCGACGAAAGTGAAGACGACGATTGAGTAAGTGCTTTGAAAATGGCGGAGTAAATTAAATCCGAAAAGAAGAAAACTTTCCAAAAAGCTGATTGAACGCAATCGGGAGGGTTACGGAAAGTTGACAAATGTTTGATTTTTATAAAAAGCCGTCATTGACTCGGAACGCGGGGGACAACATACACAGTTGAAAAAACTTATTCGCGCTTTTATAAAGCACTGTCAATTTGCAACGAAAAAATTTTACCGCGAAATTACGGAAAAGCGGCGCCGCCCCGGACGGGCGGCAGGTCGCGATTGACGCCGGGACGGCGTTGCTCGCGACATACGGAGGCATTTTCTTTTGCAACTTTTCTTTGTTGCCGGACAAAGAAAAGTTGATTGTGAAATAAGAAAAAATTATTCGGATTCAGATGGAAATTCAATCCGATTAAAAGGAGCGTTGCTTGTGCAGATATTGAAAGATTTTTGTAAAAAAGTTTTGCTCATGTTTGAATTTATTTTTGTCATAGCTTTTGTTCATTGGGATAAATTGCTTTTCGTCGCGGTCGTTGCATTGGATCAATATGTCAAAAGATTGGTCGTCACTTCAATGGTTCCCGGTCAATCGATCCCGATAATGCAAGACTTTCTGCACTTGACGTATGTTTTAAATCCGGGCGCGGCTTTCGGAATTTTGCCGAATCAAAGATTATTCTTCCTGATTGCCGGCGGAATTCTCTTAATCGGCGCGGCACTTTTCTACCCGAAAATGAAAAAATCCGACAACGTGTTAAAATTCGGCATGACCGGACTTTTGAGCGGTGCGGCGGCAAATTTGATCGACAGAATACAAAGCGGCTTGGTTGTGGACTTTGTGGATTTTCGAGTGTGGCCGGTCTTTAATATTGCGGACGTTGCCATTATCGCGGGAATGTTCGCGATGATTTACGCAATACTTTTCAAGCCTGTTGAATTTGGAGAAGTCGGAAAGGTTCGGCAAAATGAACTTCAAAATTGATTCCGAAAACGAAAGAAAGCGTTTGGATATTTACCTTGCCGAAAAATTTCCGGAAAAATCCCGCTCGCATATTCAAAAAATGATTTCCGACGGACTTGTAAAAGTTGACGGAAAAATCGTCAGGCCGGGTTATAAAATTATCGGCGGCGAATCTTTGGAAGTCGAAGATTTTACGCCGATTGATACGGAATACTTGCCGGAAAATATCCCGCTTGATATTCTTTATGAGGACTCCGATATTATCGTCGTAAACAAAGCGCGCGGAATGACCGTCCACCCGGCGGATACCGTAAAATCCGGAACTTTGGTAAATGCGCTTTTATATCATTGTAAAGACCTTTCCGGAATCAACGGGGTCAAGCGTCCGGGAATCGTTCACCGGCTTGACAAAGACACTTCCGGCGTAATGGTTGTTGCAAAAAATGACAAGGCACATATAAGCCTGGCCGAACAGATTAAGGAAAAAATTGCCGTCCGAAATTATCTTGCGATAGTTCACGGGGTGATTGACGACAATGCCGGGATAATTACCGGAGCGATCGGCAGGGATAAAGCGGACAGAAAGAGAATGTCAATAACGCCGGACGGCAAGCCTGCCGTTACCGAATTTAAAGTTTTGGAGAGATTTAAAAATTTTTCTTACGTCGAATGTCGCCTCAAAACCGGGCGCACTCATCAAATCCGCGTTCATATGAAAGAAATCGGTCACCCGCTTTTGGGAGACACAAAATACACTTCAAGAAAAAATCCGTTTGATATTTCCGGTCAGGCTCTTCACTCTTACACGCTGACTTTGACGCATCCTTCAAACGGCAAGCGCATGAATTTTACCGCGCCGCTTCCGGAAGATATGGAAAATATTTTAAAGCAATTGCGCGGTTGATAAGCCGGAAAGATTAAAAGGTGTAAAGCCGGAAAACAGATTTTACGCCGTTTCCCGATTCGCCGGACAAAGACTTTCCGATTTTTCGTCCAAAAAGAAAGGAATGAGGAAATTGTTTTTTTACGCATTGTCGCCGATTTTGTGGCTGATAATTTCCCTCAGCGTTTTCAAAATGCCGGCGTGGAAGGCTTGCCCCATAGCACTCATAATATCATTTTTTTCCGCAATGCAGGCTTTCGAAATGTCTTTCGGCGACACTTTGACGGCGGCTTTGGAAGGCTCGGCATTGGCACTTTGGCCTATTTTATCAGTCATAGTGGCGGCTATTTTTACTTACAATCTGTCCGTCTCCACAAAGGGAATCGACAAAATTAAACAGATGTTAAGTTCGGTAAGCACGGATCAGAGGATGTTGGTTTTAATAATTGCTTGGGGATTCGGCGGATTTTTGGAATGTATGTCCGGATTCGGCACGGCGGTTGCAATCGGCGCAAGCATGCTCGCAAGTGTCGGGATAAATCCGGTTTCGGCGGTTGCGGTCTGTCTTTTGGCAAATTCGGTGCCGACGGCTTACGGCTCAATCGGTCTGCCGCTTACCACTCTGTCAAGATTGACGGAATTTGATCCTTCACTTATTGCAACTTACGCAACTTTGCAGCTCGGATTTGTAATGATAATAATGCCGTTCCTGATGATCGCGGCTTTCGGAAAATCTTTCAAGGCTTTGAGGGGAATGATTCCGGTGTGTCTTATTGCCGGTGTTATGTATTTCATTCCGTCACTTGCGGCGGCATACTTCACCGGCGCGGGACTTGCCGGTGTTGCCGGAGCAATTTTTGCGATGGGGTCAATCGTTCTTTACGCGAAAAAATTTCCGGTAAAAGATCCGGAATATGAGATTGACGAAATTGAAACCGACGGCGAAATTTCTTTTTCCGAAGGAGTAAGGGCTTGGCTCCCGTTCATTTTGATTTTTGTATTTTTGATGTTGACTTCAAAACTTGTCCCGCCCGTTCACAATGCACTCAATCAAATTTCCACTTCGTTAATGATTTATACCGGTGAAGATGCATCGCTGTTTACGATAAATTGGATAACGGCACCGGGAACTTTGATTTTTGTTGCGGCGGTGATAAGCGGATTTATAAATAATGCGTCCGTTTCGGACATGGTCGGGGTTTTCTCCCGGACTTTAAAAACTCTCGTCCCGACATTTATCACGATTATTACAATTATCGGCACGGCGCGCATAATGGGTTACAGCGGAATGACCACAAGTATTGCCACGACGACGGTTGCCGCAACCGGAATGATGTACCCGGCGATTTCGGCATTTATCGGCTCGGTCGGTTCTTTTATTACCGGTTCCGCCACTTCAAGTTGCGTACTTTTGGGAAAACTTCAGGCGGATTCCGCTTTGGTTATCGGGGCAAGTCCGAATGTTCAGGCTTGGATAGCCGCTTCAAATGCGACCGGCTCCTGTTTGGGTAAAATCATGTCCCCGCAAAGTATTGCGATAGGCGTTGCGGCGGTCGGCGTGCGCGGGGTTGAAAGTCAGCTTATGGCTTTCGGCGTTAAGGTTTATATCCCGTTCATAATAGTCATGGGCGCGGTAATTTATTTCGGGCAAATGCTTTTGTAAAAATTTGATACGACCGTTGAAAAAGATTGAATTTTGAAACCGGATATATAGTCACTAAAAATGATAAAAATATTGCAATTTGATTATTTATTTAATATAATCAAAAAGGTGTTTGTGCCGTTTAACACAGAA
>CAJOPK010000192.1 GCA_905236255.1 uncultured Selenomonadaceae bacterium
CCCGTTTAGACCTGAGCCGATAGCCCAAGCCCGTTGTTTATATTTGTATATTTTAACGAGTGCCCACAGCCGAAGCCAACCGTTCCCTCGTTGTCGATAGTTTAATTGATTTTTTTTTGATAGTCAAGAAAGGAGAGAAGCGGCACTTCCTCCCCAACCTGTAGAGGTCGGAGTATCCGTGCCGCGAATAGGATGAAAGTTTACGTTTAGAGAAAGGAAGGGGTTGCAAATTTATCAGCCGCGAGTTTTTCCGCCCGCAACATTGTAGGTTACGCCGTGAATGTAAGAGGCTCTGTCACTTGCAAGGAATACGACCGCATCGGCAACTTCAGTAAGTTTTCCGCTGCGTCCGAGAGGAGTGGTTTTTGTACTTTCGTAACCTTTGCGCAAATCGTCAACGGTAATTCCGCGAGTATATGCGAGTGCTTCCTCATAAGCAAGAGTACGAAGTCCGGTCGCTTCCATAATTCCCGGTGCCATACCTACAACACGGATATTATATTTGCCGAGTTCTTTTGCCCAGCTGCGGGTAAAGCTGTTGACGGCATTTTTGGTCGCGGCATAAATGCTTTGACCTTCCGAGCCTTCAAGTCCGGATTCGGAACTCATATTGATTATTACGCCGCCGCCGGCTTTAACCATTTCATGACCGACCGCTTGAGCTGCAAGGTAAACGCCCTTAATATTTACGCCGGTAACTTTTTCATAAATCGCGTCATTGAGTTCGTATTTGCCGTGCGGGTCTTTGGGATCAATCAGCAGGCAGGGAATATTTATTCCGGCATTGTTTACCAAAATATCAATTTTTCCGAAAGTTTCAATCGCCGTCTTAACCATTGAATTTACATTGTCCGCATTTGTGACATTCGTTACAACATATTTGACTTTGCCGCCGGTCGGTTTAATGTCAAAAGAAGGTTCATTCGGGTTCATATCGCAGACAACGACATTTGCTCCGTTATCCAAAAATGCTTGAGCAACTGCCTTACCGATACCGCTTGCCGCACCGGTTACAACCGCAACTTTACCTTTCAAGCCGAGCCAACTGCCGTCGGCAACTTCTTCGGCGGCTTTGTAAATTGCAAGCTCATCGCCGGGTTTAATTTCCGGAACGGGCTTTTCTTCAACGTGCAGACTGCCTTCCAAAACTTCGCCGGTACCGCCGTCAAATTTAACGGTAATATGTCCCAAATTCATCAAGTTCTTTTGAACTTCACTGCCGACTTTGATAATTTTAAATTCCGCATTTCCGATTTTGTAAATATCACCGGGTTTAATCGTGTCGTCAAGTTTATTTCCGGTATGCATAACACAGGCATCACGAAGTTCCGGAAGAGTCATGGACTCTTCAAACATTATAATCATTTTTGCGGCTGAAATAAAATCCGCAACCTGACCGCCGAGTTCGACAACTTTTGTTGAATAAATCTTTTTTGCCATGATACAATTACCTGCCTTTTAATTTAATTTTTTCGGTTCGGTGTTTGACCGGATAAATTTGTCAAATGTCATACCCCGTCAAACACCGCCGAAATATTTTTTTATCTGCCTTACGCCTCATAAAGTCCGAAACTTGCAAGCCATGCAAGAATTACCGAAACCGGTCCGGTTATAAAACGGGAATAAAGAACGCTCGGAACACCGACTTCAACGGTTTCAGCCTCAGCTTCGGCAAGTCCCAAACCTACCGGAACAAAGTCGCAGGCGCATTGTGCATTGATTGCAAAAAGTGCCGGAAGTGCAAGATGAGGAGGAATATTTCCCTGACCGATCTGAACGCCGATCAGAACGCCGATAACCTGTGCAATAACCGCGCCCGGTCCCAAGAACGGTGAAAGGAAAGGGAATGAACATATACAGGCAAGAACCACCAATCCGAAAATGTTTCCGGCAAGAGGTGAAAGCAAATTCGCTATAACGTCGCCGATGCCCGTTCCCAAAATTACGCCGATAAGCATTGATACGAACGCCATAAACGGCAGAATCGTTCTGATAATCGTGTTAATCGAGTCGCGCCCC
>CAJOPK010000193.1 GCA_905236255.1 uncultured Selenomonadaceae bacterium
TGTGGAATTTTTCAAATTTTGCAATTCGGAAATTTTTTCGGTTACACCCTTGATGTAGATTTTCGGATTGCCGAATTTCCAAAGTTCAAGATTTATATAAACCATTTCATTATAAACAAATCTGCTTGCGTCGGAATTTGCCTTTATAATTTTTCGCTGTTCAAAGTCGGGATAAATTTTGAGTTTAAGTCCAAAATGATACCGGAAATCTTTCATTGCTTTCGCCACAGCTCCACCTCCTCCCGCAAAAGATTATATTACATTTTCCGAAAGGTCGCAATTCCTCTCCCGACTAAAATTGGAAGATTCCTTGCGAAATTTTTAATTGAAGTATCGCCCGACAATATTACAATTCGATCAAATCTTTCGGACTTTTCGTCAAAGCCTCGACACCGGAATCGGTGACAAGACAGGTATCTTCAATTCTTACACCGCCGAGATCCGCAACATAAATTCCGGGTTCGTCGGTGACAAGCATATTCGGCTCCAGACTTTCGCAGGTACTCAAACGACTGAGGCGCGGTTCTTCGTGAACTTCAATTCCCAGCCCGTGACCCAGCGAATGAATAAAATATTCTTCAAATCCGGCGGCTTTGATTTTTTCGCGAACTTCTTCATCGCAAGCCTTGCCGGATTTTTTTGGTTTTATGACTTCAAGACCGAATTTTTGGGCATTTAAAACGGCATCGTAAATTTCGCGCAGACGCGCCGGAATTTTCCCGACAGCAACCGTGCGGGTCATATCCGAACAATAGCCTTTGTAAATTGCGCCGAAATCCATCGTGACAAGTTCCCCGAAATTTATAACTTTGTCCGTCGCAATTCCGTGCGGCAGACTTCCCCGAACTCCGGAGGCGACAATCGTATCGAAAGAATTTTTTTCCGCGCCGTAAATCCTCATTAAATATTCCAAACGAGCGGCGACTTCATTTTCGCGAATACCCGGACGAATAAATTTCAGAATTTCCGAAAAAGCCTTGTCCGCAATTTCGCAAGCCCGGCGAATCAAAGAAATTTCCGCCGAATCTTTAATTTGACGCAGGGGATCAAGTTCGACGGATTTCAATTCGACTTCCGGCAAATTTTCCTTCAAATGATTATATGCGGCAACGCTCATAAATCTGCCTTCAATTCCGAGAATTTTTATCCCGGAATTTTTTATCGTTTCCTCAACCTGTTTGAAAAGACCTTCCGTCTGTCGAATAATTTCAAAATCGGCGGCTTGAATTTTCGCCTGTTCGGTATATCTTCCGTCGGTTATCAGGATTTTTGAATTTTCGGTGACGATTAAAACCGTCGAATCTCCCCGAAACCCGGAAAAATAAAAAAGGTTTGCCGGCTTTGAAATTAAAACGCCGTCAATATTTTCCGAAGAAATTTTTTCGCGAAGTCTTTTGAGTCTGTCCGCAAAGTCAAATTTTTCCGTCATTGTGCCGCCCTCTTTAATTTGCGAATCGCAATGTCAAGCGCGGCAATATATCCGTCCGCTCCGAATCCGCAAATTTGTCCCATGACGACCGGCGCAATTACCGACGTATGACGGAACTCTTCCCGCTTGTGTATGTTTGACAAATGTATTTCGATTACCGGCACCGGAATTGCCGCTATCGCATCGCGCAGGGCTATGCTGTAATGGGTGAACGCCGCCGCATTGAGCAAAATGAAATCGTAACGTCCCCGTGCCTTTTGAACGGCTTCGACCAATTCCCCTTCAAAATTCGACTGCAAAAAATTTATTTCGTCAACGCCCGCCGCCTTTGCCCGTGTTTTAAGCATTTCGTTTATGTCGTTTAAAGTTGTTTTGCCGTAAATTTCCGGTTCGCGTGTTCCGAGCAAATTCAAATTCGGCCCGTTCAAAACCAAAATTCTTTGCGGCGTTGAATTTTCAGTACCTGATTGCAAATTTATTCTCCCCTTCGACAACTTCCAAATCCGAACTTTCAAAACTGTCAACCCGACCGACACCGTTGCCTTTTTTTACCCGTTTCATCATCTCTTCGACAATTTCCGGCGCGCCTTGAATTTCCATCGTTACGTTGCCGTTTGAAAGATTTTTTACCCAGCCGGTAAGGCGCAGACTCTTTGCCTCCTGTTGAACAAAAAATCTGAACCCGACACCCTGAACCCTGCCGCCGACGGTGACCGCCTTGCGCACGGCATTTTCAATGTCGGTTGCCGGAATCGTTTCCTCAACCGATTGACCGAAAAGTTGATTGATAAAATTTTTCATATTCTTCACTCCCCGCCGAAATTTTTATATTGCAATTTGACGATCTCTGTCAACTATTCTGTCGTAAATGTAACCTTCCCGGACTCCCGAATCGCTGAAAATTATATTCATGCTGCCGAATCTTTTTGCGAGAACGTCGGCAATTATCAAGCCCGGAATAAATGTGTGCATACGCTCCGGAACCGTGCGCATCAGCAAAACTTTTTCCGGAACAATCAATTCCCTGTCCCGGCGAAATCTTTTCAAAATGTCGCGAATCCGGGTAACGTCCATTCGCATATTTTGGCGCGTCATTCCGTACATCGCATTGTAAAGAGCCATCGCGCCCTTGAAAGTTCCGCCGATCCCGCAAATTTGCGCGTGAGAAACCGATTGAAATTCCCGAATTGCGCTGACGGTCGTTTCGGCTTCGGCGTACATTTCTGCACATTCGGAATCGTTCGGCAAAATATGTACTCCGGTATATCTGGTGTGAAAAGCAAGAGAACCTATCGGAAGGCTTGCCTTGATTTTAATTTTTCTGTCCGCAAAATATACGATTTCGGTACTGCCGCCGCCTATGTCAATCAAAAGTCCCTTGTCGTCGGCAAGGTTGTGGGTTGCGCCGATAAAATCGAAAGTAGCCTCTTCGTCGCCGCTCATTACGTTTATGCTTATGCCCGTCCGGAAAGAAATTTCTCTGACGGCCTCAAGCCCGTTGTCCGCATTTCTGAGGGCGGCGGTGGTAAAGGCGACAACGTCCTTTATCCCGAAATCGTCAAGGAAAGTTTTGTATTCGTGCAAAACTTCAACGACCTTGTCAATCCCGCTCCGTTGCATAATTCCGTTTGCAACGTGGGATGCAAGACCAATCGCATGCTTTCTTTTCATTTGCATTTCGACACGATCTCCGTCAATTTCATAAACTGCCATTCTTATCGTGTTTGAACCTATGTCAATCATGGCGTACAGCATACCGAACCACCTCCGGAAGGGGATAGTTCTGCATATTTTAATTTAAACCTGCTTTTTGACTTCCGGATACTTTAAAATATTCAAAGGTAAATAAAAATTTCGGTCGAAAATAAAGCCGGAAAATAAGAATTTGGGAGGAAGATAATTTTGGACAAAAACTACTCTTTCGGCGCGGCCGAAAACTTGAAAATAAAAATTAACGATATGGTAAATGCCGGAACGCCGCCGATTGAAATTGTTTTGGAAGTTGCAAAAGTTTTGGGCGAGGCATCCGGCGAATCTTCATATTATCGCGAAATTTTTAACCGGGCGGTCGCAATTTACGGACTTGCACTGAATGAAAAGCGGACGCTTGAACTGGAAATTTCTCAAGTGAAAGAACGCCTTGAAAAAATTGATGCGGCTTTGAAAAATCCCGATTTTACGGAAGAAGAACACAAGCGCATGGGTTATGCCGCCGAACGTCACAAAAAAGAAATCGAACGACTGGAAACTTTGAAAAATTAGATTGCCGGGTTTGTTTTTGTCCGCAATTTAATTTTTCCTGCCGGTCGTCCAATTTAATCCCCAATCAAAATCCGCGTCCATTTTCGACGCATCGTCATAAAATTCGACAATTTTTTCGACGCTGAAAGTTTCGCCGACATTTTCCAGAAGTGCAATCGCACAAGTCCTTTTCCGGGAACCGTATTCGTCCATTTTTACGATTAAATCGGGACTGCCGGGACATTTGACCGTGACAACGCCTTGTGCCTCTTCCCAATCCGCCGCGCCTTCATAAATAAAAGTGAAAATCAAAATTCGTTGAATCTTGTCCAAAAATTTGCCGTTGACCCGGATTGTTTCGCCGTCCGAAAATCCGCCGGTTCTGTCGTCCCCGTCAAGTTCAATGTAAGGGAATTGCCGGAAACTTCCGAAATTGTTTCCGAGTGCCTGAACGCCGCCGATCATTCCGTCTTTCATTTCGTAAAGGCAACACAAATCAAGATCAATGTTGCCGCCGGAAAATCCGCCGAAAAATCCGGATTTTTTTGCGGGTTGTTTCCAATTCAAATTTATGACAATTTCGCCGAGAGTGTTTCCCTTTTTGACAAGATTTACTTTGCGACCTTTGCGAAGTTCGATTTTTTTCGGAACGTCGGGCGGAGGAGTTTTGGGCGGGGTAATTTTCGGAGGCGGCGCCGGAGTCGGAGGCGCGGTGTCTTCGATAACTTCAATTCCGAAATTATTGCAAAGTGCCGGCAGACCTCCTTTAAATCCCGCACCGGTCGCGTTAAATTTCCATGCGCCTTTGTAACGATAAATTTCCCCCAAAACAATCGCCGTTTCAATCGTAAAATCGTCAAGCCGAAAGTTTGCAATTTCCGCGCCGTTTGCCGAATTTACTCTCAAGACTGAGCCTTTTACCATACTGAAATTTTGTCTGCGTTTGTCGGCTTCGTAAATTGTGGCGGTGAAGGAAATTTTTTCAATCCGGGCAGGAATTTTGCTCAAGTCCACTCCGATTATTTCGTCTTTGTAAACGACACTGCCGGAATTGTGCCGGGTGTTTCCGTAAAAAACAAAATCTTCATCGCTTTGGGCTTTTCCGTTTTCACCGAGCAGAAATGCCGCCGTGTCAATATCAAGAGCGGATGCCGCTTTTCTTTCCAGAGTTATCGTCAACAAATTTTCATTGAGTGGGATTTTTTGACCTTTGCGAAGTTCCATATTTTCACTTCCTTACGAGATGGACAGATGGTCTGTCCACCTGACAACTAAACTTTTCCTTTGCCGCAACAATTTTTGTATTTTTTGCCGGAACCGCACGGACACGGATCATTTCTGCCGATTTTCTTGCCGTCGTTTTTCTTCGGCTGTTTTTTAGATTCCGCCGGAGAAGTTTCATCACCGTGAGATGCACGCGCATTTTGCAGACGATCTTCAAGTTTTTCCTGTTCCTGCGTGACAACCGCCACATGATACATCAGTGACGCAATTTGATCTTGAATGTTTGCTTCCATTTCTTCAAACATCGAAAGGGCTTCGATTTTATATTCGACCAAAGGATTGCGCTGCCCGTAAGCCCGCAGATTTATTCCTTCCCGGAGCATATCCATGTGATCCAAATGTTCCATCCATTTGTTATCCACAACCCGGAGCATTATAACTTTTTCCAATTCGCGCATGACTTCCGGCGAAAAAGTTTCTTCCCGCTTTTGATAGTTGTCCTCCGCAACTTTCTCCAAAAATTCCTTTAATTCGTCGCGGCTCATTTCTTCAAGTTCGGATTGATTGAGCTGACCGGGCAAGGCATAAATTTTTTCGGCATCTTTTATAAGCTCGTCAAGTTGCCACTCTTCCGGATAAAGTTTTTCGTTTGCATACTGATTCATTTCCGCCTTGATAATGTGATTAACCATGCCGCGAATATTTTCACGCAAGTTGTCGCCGGTCAAAATCTTTCTGCGTTCGCCGTACATTACCTCGCGCTGCTGATTCATAACGTCGTCATATTCCAAAACGTGCTTGCGAATGTCAAAGTTTCGCGCCTCAACTTTCTTCTGCGCGTGTTCGATTGACCGGGTTATCAAAGAATGTTCAATCGGTTCGTCTTCTTCCATGCCGAGTTTGTCCATGACTTTTGCAATATTGTCGGACGCAAAAAGTCGCATCAAATCATCGTCAAGCGAAAGATAAAATCTTGATTCGCCCGGATCCCCCTGACGACCGGAACGCCCGCGCAACTGATTGTCAATTCGCCGGGATTCGTGACGTTCCGTGCCGATAATGAAAAGCCCGCCTTTTTCCGGAACGCCTTCCCCCAGCTTAATATCCGTACCGCGTCCCGCCATATTCGTTGCGATTGTAACCGCCCCCGGCTGACCGGCATCGGCTACGATTTCCGCCTCTTTTTCGTGGAATTTTGCATTTAAGACACTGTGAGGAATACCGCGCTTTTTCAAAATTGCGCTGAGTTCTTCCGATTGTGTAATTGAAGTGGTACCTATCAAAACCGGCTGACCTTTTGCATGAATTTCTTCAACCATATTGCCTACCGCTTTATATTTTGCGCGTTTTGTTTTGTAGATAACGTCCGGGTGGTCGATACGGGCAACGGGCTTGTTTGTGGGAACGACGATAACCGGCAATTTATAAATCTTTATAAATTCGTCCTCTTCCGTTTTTGCGGTACCGGTCATTCCGGCAAGTTTGTCATACATGCGGAAATAATTCTGGAAAGTTATCGTTGCAAGGGTTTGAGATTCGCGCTGAATTTTTACGCCCTCTTTAGCCTCAATCGCCTGATGAAGTCCGTCCGAATAACGGCGACCGTCCATAAGACGACCGGTAAATTCGTCAACTATTACAATTTCGTTGTCACGAACGACATAATCTCTGTCCCGTTTCATTAAAGCCTTTGCCCGGAGTGCGGCGGTGAAACAGTGCGAAAGTTCGATATTTTCCGGAGCGTAAAGATTGTTTATTCCCAGCCGCTTTTCAATTTTCGGAATTACCGAATCACTCGGAGCGACGGTCTTTTGTTTTTCGTCAAGAGTATAATCCTCGCCCTCTTTCAGATCGGCAACGGCACGCGCCATAATTGCATACATATCGGTTGACTTCGCACCGGGACCGGAAATTATCAGCGGAGTTCGCGCCTCGTCGATCAGAATGGAGTCAACCTCGTCAACTATCGCATAATGCAGCGGACGCTGAACCATTTGCTCGACATGAATTACCATATTGTCGCGCAGGTAATCGAAACCGAATTCGTTGTTTGTTCCGAAAGTTACGTCGCAGGAATAAGCAAGTTTTCTTTCCGGAAAATCAAGATCGTGAACAATCAAGCCGACGCTTAATCCCAAGAAACGGTACAAATGACCCATCCATTCGCTGTCGCGTTTTGCAAGGTAATCGTTGACCGTGACCATGTGAACGCCTTTACCTTCCAAAGCGTTCAAATAAACCGGAAGAGTTGC
Organism: uncultured Selenomonadaceae bacterium; assembly: GCA_905236255.1. GTDB lineage: Bacteria > Bacillota > Negativicutes > Selenomonadales > Selenomonadaceae > Quinella. The sequence goes on from CAJOPK010000193.1 coordinate 7,147, forward strand.
GACCAAAGTTTTGCCTTCGCCGGTTTTCATTTCGGCGATTTTTCCTTCATGCAGACACATTCCGCCGATAAGCTGAACATCAAAATGACGCATACCCAAAACCCGGCGCGATGCCTCGCGTGTGACGGCAAAAGCCTCCGGCAAAATATCGTCCAAAGTTTCGCCGGCGGCAAGTCTTTCGCGAAATTTATCGGTCATTCCGGCAAGTTTTGCGTCGGTATAATTTTGATATTCCGGCTCAAGCGAATTGATTTTATCGACGGTCTTTTTCATTCGTGCAATTTCTTTGTCGTTATTGTCACCCAAAAATCTTTTTATAAATCCGAACACCGGCAACATCTCCTTAAAATTTTCTTTTTACTTAATTATAACACCGATTGAGCAAAACTCAATTCCGGCAAAAAAAAATTTCCCTTCCGAAAATCGAAAGGAAAATTTCCGTTTTCAAGCAAGTGAAAAGTTTTTTGCGGCATAATTATTGCCGGCGGTTGTGATAATTCCCGTTTATATTTTTTCCCGTATTGATTGACATTGTAAAATTTTAAATTTATAATCCGTTGTATCAATTTTCAAACAATTCAAAGGAGAGTGTAAATAATGGCGAAACCGGTAAAAATTATGGAAACCGTTCTGCGCGACGGGCATCAATCTCTTTGTGCAACCCGCATGCGCTACAGTCAAATGGAGCCGATGCTTGAAAGCCTTGACAACGTCGGATATAAAGCATTGGAAGCGTGGGGCGGAGCAACTTTTGACACCTGTTTGCGTTTCTTGGACGAAGATCCGTGGGAAAGACTCGACAAACTCAAAGCAAAATTGAAGAAAACTCCGATTCAAATGCTTCTGCGCGGACAAAATCTTCTCGGCTACAATCATTATTCAAACGATGTCGTCGAAAAGTTTGTAAAATGCGCGTCCAAGCACGGTATCGGCGTATTCAGAATTTTTGACGCATTGAACGACGTTCGCAACCTCAAAGTCGCCATTAACGCCGCTCTCGAATGTCCGGAAAAACCGGAAGTTCAAGGTTGCCTTGTTTACACGATCAGCCCGGTTCACAACAACGAAACTTTTGTAGACCTTGCAAAAGAACTCAAAGAAATGGGTTGCCATTCCATTTGCATTAAAGATATGTCCGGCTTGCTTGCACCTTACGTCGCGTATGATTTGGTCACGAAACTTAAAGCCGCACTCGGCGACACTCCGGTCGAACTTCACACTCACTGCACCTCCGGTTTCGGTCATGCGACTTACATTAAGGCTATGGAAGCCGGCGTTGACATTATAGACTGCGCCCTTTCTCCGTTCTCAAGCGATACAAGCCAGCCCTGCACGGAAACCATTATTGCAATGAACGAAGAACCCAAGCATGAAAAAGTTGACATTCCCATTGAAATTGTAACCGCCGACGGCAAGAAGAAGATAGATCGTCAGGCACTTACTCCGATTGCAAAACATTTCTTGGGAGTAAAACAGGAACTTATCAAAGAATTCGGATTGAAAGGATATTTCGATGTCAATGTAAATGTTCTCGACTTCCAAATTCCGGGCGGCATGCTTTCAAACTTGGTCAATCAGCTTAAAGAAGCCGGCGCGGAGGACAAATATCAAGACTTGCTTGACGAAATGCCGCGTGTTCGTGCGGATGCCGGTTATCCGCCGCTTGTAACTCCGTCCAGTCAGATTGTCGGAACAATGGCTACAATGAATGTCTTGACCGGCGAACGTTACAAGATGATTCCGAATGAATTTAAAGACCTTGTGCGCGGAAAATTCGGACGCACTCCGGTTGCCGTCGACAAGAAATTTATTACAAAGACTTTGGGGATTCCGGAAGATCAGATTATTGAAGATTGCTCCGTTGAAGATGCAAAAGCCGAAACTTTCGCCCAATTCAAGACCGAACTCGTCGATAAAGGGTTCCTCAATCCTACCGACGAAGACGTTTTGAGTTATGCACTCTTCCCGCAGGTCGCCGAAGAATTCTTCAAGAAACATTACAAAAAGGTTGAGGCTTACAAACGCTGAAAATTTTTGACGGAACATAAAATTTTTTCTACACGGAAGCAAATTAAAAACGCGGTTCAAAATCGAATCGCGTTTTTTTTGCCGCAGAAATTTTTTGACGACGGTTTACATTTTCTTTACCGGAATCGGCCCGCGTGAAAGCGCAATGGCTCCGGTTCTGGCAATTTCCACAATTTCATAATCGCTCAAAACTTCACAAAACGCATCAATTTTATTCTGCGTTCCGGTCAATTCGATTACAATATTTTCGCTTGTAACGTCAACAATTTTTGCGCGGAAAATGTCAACTATGCTGACCAAATCGGCGCGGGTTTCCTTTGATGCTTTTACCTTGATCATGACAAGTTCGCGCTCAATGGAAGGTGCTTTGCTCAAATTTACGATTTTTATTACATCAATCAATTTTCCGAGCTGATTTACAACCTGATCCAGTTCGTTTTCGGATTCCACGCTGACAACGATATTTATTCGCGTAACACTCGGTTCTTCGGTATATCCCGCAGAAATACTTTCTATATTGAAAGCGCGGCGACTGATAAGCCCGGATACATGCGTCAAAACGCCCGGCTTGTTGTCAACCAGAACCGCCAAAACATATTTCTCCAAAAATATCACTCCCAAAAAATTATCTTTGTAAATCGTGAAAAATTTTAAGCCGGGCGGTTTATGCTGTCAACATTTTTTTTATTCCGGTTTCAAGATAAAAATCAAATGGTTAAAAATTTTTATTGACTTTTTGATTTTTTAATGTTACCATTTGCCGCGTTGAAAAAAGAAATTTAATCGTCATTGATTGGAGTGATAGAAATGGCGGGGGAAAAATATACATCAAAGGCAATGGAAAAAATTCAGGCGGCGCAACAAATTGCGGCGATGAAATATCATCAGGAATTTAATTCGTTGCATTTAATGTCGGCGTTGGCAAAAGAACCGGAAGGACTTTTGGCGACGATTTTTGCGGATTGTCAAACGGATTTGCCGATGCTTAAAGTCAGATTGGAATCGGAACTCAACAAAATTCCTTCGGTTACCGGGCAGGAACGCCTGACAATGGGAGTTGATTTGGCGCGTGTCGTCGGCAAGGCAAACGATTACGCAAAGTCAATGAAAGACGATTTCATCAGCACGGAGCATTTGCTTTTGGCACTCGTGACTGACGGAAGTGCGGAACTCAAAGCGATTGCCGGCGAATTTAAACTGACGAAAGACAAAATCGACGCGTCAATCAAAAAAAATCGCAAGCAAAACGTCACAAACGAAAATCCGGAAGAATCTTATCAGGCTCTGTCAAAATTCGGGCGGGATTTGACACAGGCGGCGCGAGCCGGGAAATTGGATCCGGTTATCGGGCGCGACGAAGAAATTCGCCGGACGATTGAAATTTTGAGCCGCCGGACAAAAAACAATCCGGTTTTGATCGGTGAGCCGGGTGTCGGCAAAACCGCAATAGTCGAAGGACTTGCGCGCAGAATTGTTGCCGGCGACGTTCCGGAATCCTTGAAGAACAAAACTCTTTACGCGCTTGACATGGGATCGCTTATTGCCGGCGCGAAATTCAGGGGAGAATTTGAAGAGCGTTTGAAATCGGTTCTTGCGGAAATTGCAAAATCGGACGGTCAAATTTTGCTGTTCATTGATGAAGTTCATACGGTTGTCGGTGCCGGTGCGGCTGAAGGCGCGATGGATGCGGGAAATATTTTGAAACCGATGCTTGCTCGCGGCGAACTCCGCTGCATAGGCGCGACGACTTTAAACGAATACCGTAAATATATCGAAAAGGATACCGCCCTTGAAAGACGTTTTCAGCCGGTTCCGGTCGGTGAGCCGACGGTTGAGGATACAATTTCAATTTTGCGCGGAATCAAAGAACGCTATGAAGTTCATCACGGCGTGAGAATCAGGGATGCGGCACTTGTCAGCGCGGCAACTCTTTCCGACAGATATATTTCGGACAGATTTTTGCCAGACAAGGCGATTGATTTGGTTGATGAGGCGGCGGCAAAACTCCGGACGGAAATTGAATCTTTGCCGGCTCCCATCGACGAAA
>CAJOPK010000194.1 GCA_905236255.1 uncultured Selenomonadaceae bacterium
GAGTTCCTCGACATTGTAAAAATTCAGTATTTGACCGTAACGTCCCGCGAGATAATTAAATTTGTTTCGATTATCGGGCGTCAAGGTGTTGTCGTGCAGAATGTGTACGGTGATTGACGGCGCAGGTTTTGAAACATTTTCAAAGAGCGAGAGCATAGCCGTGCCCGTGAATTTCGAGTCCAATCCCGTTTCGTCATGAAGAGAGAAACAAATATGGATCATAAACTTACTCCTTTTAAAATTCTGAAGAGACCCGTCCTAAAATCGATTTATAACGATTCGATAAATGAATATGTGCTGTGCGGCGGATTCTGCGCGGAGGGAAGGAATGTCCAACCTTTCAAAAAGTCTTTGCCTTCGGTGAAGCCGGCTTTTTTCAGCGTGTCGAACGGGAAGCCTTTATTCAAAAATTTTTCCGTCAAGACGAAGAAAACGCATTTTCCTCTGTTTGCTTTCATGGTATCGAGCAATTTTTTAAAAGAAGCGTCGTTCGTGGCGGGGATAATCAATTCATCTTTGCCGATGGAAAAAGTTTTCTTCATTGCGTCGATTTTTTTTGGCTCGATGAAAAATGCGCGAGTTTTGCCCGCCAAAGTCGAAGTGAATTTTAAAGAAGAATTTTTAACGTCGTTGCTGATTTTTTGGAGGCTCGTATAAAGGCGTCCGATAGTTTCTTCATTGAACCACGGCGTTTTAACGAAATAACTCATCCACAAATTATTTGCGGGATCGCTCATGTCGAGATACATTCTTGAGGGACCGCCCGTGTAATGATAAATTTTTTGTCCGAGATTTTGTTCGCCGTTTTGGCGTTCCAACTTGATGAAACAATTAAACTTCGTCGGCAACGTCAAAGCTTGCGCCGAGAAGCAATAATTCAAAACGGTTTGTTCAAAAAATTTCTGTTTGGGATTTTCGCCGCGGAATTTTATCCCCTGCATGATTTTTTCTTCTTCTCCGCGCAGAGCAACAAGATTCATAAGCAAAACGCCCGTGTTGAAATAATCTTCGGGGTTTACAATGCCTTCACTGCAAAGGAGAAAAGATTTATTCGGATTGGCTCCGTTATCGATTTCGCGAACGGCTCCGAGCACTTTATCTTCAAGATCGATTTGCCAAAGTTCTTTTATGTCGAGATTAACTAAAGTATCGGGATCGATAAAAATTGCCTTTTCAATTTTTTGCGGAAGGATTTGCGGGATCAAAACTTTGTAAAATGTTCCGACGGTGACTTTTGCTTTTTCCACTTCGGGAACCGCTTTTATAATTTCCTCAACCTTATTCGGAAGAAGTTGTGCGACGTTATAAAATTTTACGCTTTGAGAGTAGCGACCGGCGAGATAATTAAATTTGTCGCGATTGTCGTCAGTCAACGTATTGTCATGGAGAATGTGAATCGTGACATCAGAATTTGTATTTTCAAAGAGCGACAGAGCGGACGTGCCCGCGAATTTTGCGTAACGCCCGGTTTTATCGCTGAAACAATAACAAACATGGATCATAAAATTACCCCTTTTTGAGTTGTCGAGAAAAATTTTACTTTACATTGACAAAACGAGAGAATAGGAATTGAACGGTTCGCCGTTAGACTCCGACAAAAGCTCCCAGCCTTTCAGAAAATCTTTGCCTTCAGCGAAGCCCGCTTTTTTCAGTTGGTCGAACGGAATTCTTTTGTCATTAATTTTTTCCGTCATGATAAAGAAAACGGATTTTCCTTTGGAAGCTTTCATTATGTTGAACAATCTTTGCGCGGAAGCTTCGTTTTCGGCGGGAATAATCAATTCGTCTTTACCGATGGAAAAAGTTTTTTTCATTGCGTCGATTTTTGACGGCTCGATAAAAAACACGCGGCTCTTGCCCGCAATATTCGCAGAAATTTTCAATCTGTTGTTTTCCAAATCGTCGCGCATTTTTTGGAAACCGGAATAAAGTCTTCCGATAGAATCCGCGTCGAACCAAGGCGTTTTGATAAAATAACTCATCCACAGCCGATTAAAAGGATCGTTCATGTCGAGACCGAAGCTCCGATAATTGCTCCCCAAGAAATGATAAATTTTCTGATCGATTTTCGTTTCCTTTTTGGCACGGGCGAAGGATACCGAGTTATTAAATCGAACGGGCAACTTCAGAATTTTTTTGGTGAAACAGTAATTCAAAACGTCTTGGTCAAAATGCGTGTGGCGGGGGTCGGAGCCGATGAAATTGACGCCGTCCATTATTCTTTGAGTTTCGCCGCGCAGAAGAATTAAATTCATGAGGAGGACGCCGCTGTTGAAATAATCGTCGGGTTCAACGAGCCCATCAATGCAAAGCTGCCGCGTAAGATGCGTGTGTTTTTTCATTGCAATGGAATTTGAAGGGACAACCGCAAGATAATTATCGCCGAGTTCAATTTCCCAAAGCTCTTTTATATCCGTGTTGACGACAATATCCCCGTCAAGATAAATGACGCGGCTGATATTTTTTGGCAAAACTTGCGGGATAAAAAGGCGAAACATCATGCCGATTGTAAAACGATTATCCCTCAACAGCTTGGGATTGTCTTCCACCATTTTTGAAAAATCGTCCGCACAAAGTTCCTCGACGTTGTAAAATCTTACGAGTTGATTATAACGAACGGCAAGGTAAAGAAATTTGTCGCGATTTTCATCCGTCAAAGTGTTGTCGTGCAGAATGTGAATCGTGACATCCGAATTGGTGTTTTCAAAGAGCGAGTACATCGTTGTCCCCACGAACTTTGAATAATTGCCTTTCTTGTCGGTAAAGCAAAAGCAAACATGAATCATAAAATCACTCCTTGAGATAAATTTTTTTTAAAA
>CAJOPK010000195.1 GCA_905236255.1 uncultured Selenomonadaceae bacterium
GAAAAATCCTTATAAAAAAACTGCCTTCCGATATTTAAAAAATGTCGGGAGGTGTTTTTGTGTGTTGACCCGTTCGACCGGATTTGAGTAAACTTTACACTTACGGCTTGCGGAAATACCGCCGGCGAAAATAAATCGGCAAGTGCGGAAAAAGTTGTTGCAAAATTTTTGAAGGAGGATTTGTTGTTCGTACTGTGGTCATTCTCACAAATGCAGCCGATTAAGCCGATATTTTGTTAAAATCCGTTGGTTGTTAAAAAATCTTCCGTCAATTCCGGTGCGGAATTTTTAAAAACAATCAATCTTTCTATATATTTCGCCAAAACGTCCGTTTCAATGTTTACCGCAGATCCGACACGCTTGAATTTAAAATTCGTGACTTCACGGGTATGAGGAATCATTGACACGGAAAATTTTGTTTCGCCGGCATCAACGACGGTTAAACTTATTCCGTCAAGTGCAACGGATCCCTTTGCCGCAATTTGACGAAGCAAAATTTTTTCGGCGGCAATTTCAATTAACAGAGCATTTCCTTCCGGAATTATCGAAAGAATTTTTCCCGTGCCGTCAACATGACCGCTTACAATATGTCCGCCGAATCTTTCCCCGATTTTTAAAGCGCGCTCAAGATTTACGATACCGCCGGAATTTATTTCCGAAAGTGAAGTCCTGCGTAAAGTTTCAGGCATTACGTCCGCCGCAAAAAAATTCTTTCCGAAGTCGGTGACGGTCAGACAAATTCCGTTGGTTGAAATGCTGTCGCCGATTTTTATGTCATCCAAAATTTTCGTACAGGAAATTTCCAAACTGCCTGCCCGAAAATTTTTGAGTTTTCCGGTTTCTTCAATAATTCCCGTAAACATTTTTATCACCCTTTCTGTCGTCCGTTTAATTTTTATGATAAGAGAAACTTTTTGTCAATGCAGGTATGCTGTTTTTATCAAATGCAGTAACTTATTTCCACTTTCACGATATTTTTTCAACGATTGAGATTTTGCAAGAAAAAATGCTCCGCAATTCACGGAGCATTAAAATTTATAACTACCGTTCGTGTGAAAAATACATTTTTTTCGGAACCGTCATGCCGAGTTCGTCGGCGGCAATTTGCTTGATTCTTTGCGGTGACTTCAACTTTGCAATTTCAATTCTCAAGCGTTCGTTTTCCTGTTCAAGTTGTTGAGCTTGAGTCTGCGTCGCCACCAGTGCATACCCGCGACTTGCACTTATTCCGCTGCGTATCACGACGAGCATCGCCAAAATCGAAATGATTACGAAGGCAACCCTGCAACGCGACCGGAGCAAATGATCCAGTTTCGGCTTATTTTTTATCAACCGCAAAGAATTTTGATTCGGAAGAGCGACTTCACCGAAATCCGCCCGATAATTATAATTTCGCCCGTCAACGTAATTTCGCGGTTTACGTTTCGCCGTCATGAAATCTCTCCTTTCGATTTACAAATTTTTTCCGCCCCGCGAAGTTTCGCCGACTTCGCCCGGCTGTTTATTTCAAGTTCGGCATCGGTTGCCGTCAGAGGTTTTCCGAGTAATTTTATTTCCGCCTTGTGACCGCATACACATACCGGAAAACTTTTCGGACATATGCAACCCTGCGCCAAAACTTTGAATACGTTTTTAACAATCCTGTCCTCCAACGAATGAAAGGTTATAATTGCGATTCTTCCGCCCGGCTTGAGTCTTTTGACCGCCGCCTTTACCGAGCTTTCCAAAATTTTCAGTTCGCCGTTGACTTCAATTCTTATCGCCTGAAAAACTCTTTTTGCCGGATGCCCGCCGTTTTTGGTGTGAGGAACATTTTTTTCGATAATTTCGACAAGCGCGCCGGTCGTTTCAATCGGAGAAACTTTCCGCGCCTTCACAATCGCGGCGGCAATTCTCTTTGAAAATCTTTCCTCTCCGTATTCGCCGAAAATCTTCACAAGATTTTCTTCGTCGTACTTGTTTACGACATCGAAGGCGGTCAACTTTTCGCGTCGGTCCATCCTCATATCCAGCGGCGAATCCTTGATATAAGAGAACCCGCGCTCCGGCGTGTCTATCTGTCGGGAAGAAACTCCGAAGTCAAAAACTGCTCCGTCAATTTCGTCAATTTTCAAATCGTCCAAAACTCTCTCAAGATTGACGAAATTTTCTCGGACAAGTTCGACTTTGCAGACAAGCCCGGAAAGTTTTTCACGCGCCGCCGTCAAGGCTTCGTCGTCCCGGTCAATTCCGATTATCATTCCGTCCTTATTCAAAAGTTCGCCGATAAGCCGGGAATGACCGCCGCCGCCCAGAGTACAATCGAGATAAATGCCGTCGGCTTTCGGATTGAGAATTTTTAAAACTTCTTCGGGCATAACGCTCTTGTGTTCAAAATCCATTTTAAAATTCGCCTCCGATTTATCGAAAACGCTTATTCTTCTTTTGTAAAAAATTTCCTGCCGGTTTTCAAAAAAATATTTCAGTTTTTTTTCAAAAAACGTAATCAAACCAAGCACAAAGACAAATCGCAACCGAAACAATACTGTTTCTCATGAAATAATCTTGACCTACTCCTTTAAAATTTATCGGGTTGACAATTTTGTGCTGATAGACCAAAGTCAACGCCGCAATCAAAACTCCCAAGAAATAAATTATTCCCAAGTTCAACAAAAATCCGACCGCCGCAAAACATACAATGCAGATTATGTGCAAAACCTTTGAAATTTTGAAAGCCTTGACAGCGCCAAATTCCGTTGCCAGTGAATGAAGTCCCTGTGATTTGTCAAATTTTTCGTCCTGCGCGCCGTATATCGCATCAAATGCCCCGATCCAAAGTGCAACGGCACTGCAGAGCAAAATCATCGGCAAAGAAATTTCTCCGCCGGCAGCAACCCAGCCGCCCGCCGGTGCCATCGCTATTGCCAAACCCAAAAACAAATGACACCAACCGGTAAATCTTTTCGTAAAAGGATAAATCAAAAAAGGCAGCGCGGCAATCGGCAAAAGTTTTATGCAAATCGGCGGCAGAAAAAATACGGTCACGGTCATTACCAAAAGGCAGACGGCAATAAAAATTTTTGCCTCTCCTTTTGAAATTTCGCCCCTGACCATAGCTCGGTAAGAAAGTCGCGGCTGTTTTTTGTCGTATTTTAAATCTGCAAGATTGTCGGTCGCCAGAGCCGCCGCCCGTCCGGAAGTTACGGCAAGCGCAATCAAAATCAAAGTTTTTAAATCCGGATGTCCGCCCGCCGCCAAAACAGCCCCCATAAATGCAAAGGGCAAGTCAAAAATTGTGTGCGGAAGGGCTATGTTGTTTATGTGTGCTTTTAATTTCGACAAAATTTTCTCTCCTTAATTTTTATGAAAAGTAAATGAATTTTCTTGCAGGAATTTTTGAGGCGGCGGCAAATATTACCTGAACAATCGGACAAAGCGAGGTGAAAAAAATGAATTTGGATATTATTGACACGATGGTAAGAACGGCGCGGGACGCAATGAGAAACGCCCACGTTTCCGGTGACGGGATTGTCGGCGGAGCCTGCGTGTTGGCGGAGGACGGAACTTTATACAGCGGCTGTACCGTCGAACACGTTATTCCGGAACTTTCCATGACTGCAGAAACCGTTGCGCTGACAAAAGCCGTTTCGGACGGCAAGCGCAGTTTTGATGCGATTGCGATAGTCGCCGATATTTCCGGCGGGTATTATGTGCCGGACGATGCGAGTTGCAAATTTATGGCACAATTTGAAGTCCCGGAAGTCGTGCTTGCGGATATCGACGGGAATGTAAGAGTCGTGAAACTTTCAGAACTTACTCCCTATAAACCGCGCCGCCGCCGTTTTGACAACGATTTTTACGAAGAAGATTATGACGGGTAGAAGAAATTTTTATGACCGGACAAAGGAATCTTTTGCCCGGTCATTTTGTTTTGCAATAATTCTTTTCCGGAAAAATCAGTCTACCGTTTCCGTCAAAATGGAATCGAAATCCATAATTGCCTGTTCGGTGAAGGCTTCCATACAAGCGGAAGTCACTCTGACTTTTGCGAGTCCGACGGCTACCGCTTCAGTTTCCGCAACGCCGACGGAATCTCTTTCATAGCGTTCGATATTTCCCATTTCAAAACTTCCCGCCGAAAAATTTGCATGAATCGTTGCCTTGTAAAGCCCGTTCTTAAGTTTTTCGACTGATTTTGTGTTAAGTATACCGTAGAAGAAAGCAATTTCGTTGTCATGATTTTCAAGGGCGAAATCGCGAACTTTTGCGCCGAAATTCGGATCGGTGACATTTTTTATCAGGCAGGCGGTAACTTCCGTACTGTTGTCGTAAGCATAACCTGCGAGATTGAATTTGCCGTCAAGGAAGTAGGTCATCATGTCATCGTAAACGTAATTGCCTTTCACATTATCCACAATAGAGATTTGAACTTTGTCACGGTTGGGGTTTGCATTGACGTTTTTTACCTGTTCCCTTACTCCGCGAGCCGTTTCGCGAAGTTCTTCGGAATTGACGGTTACATCAAGGACGACCGAATAAACTCCGTTATCCGCTTTGTCTTCGATATACTTGTTTATTGTTACATAATCGTCGCGTCTGTTTTCCAAAATGTCTGCGAGTATCGAAAATCTCATGATCCGCGGAAGATCTTCGGGGGAAACTTTTTCGGTAACGGCAAAGGCTTGAGTTATCGCGTTGCGAACCGCTTCATTTTTTGCCGTGTTTTCATTGCCGTTCAAAATCGGAGCATGCCCGCGAACTTCAAGTGCTTCGGCTTTAAAACTCATTCCAAAAATCAACCCGCACATTAAGAACACCGAGAAAAACATTTTAAAAAACTTCATATCTTTCCTCACCTTTCCGAATCCGCAAATCATAAACATTTTAATGACGGTGATTTTAACAAATCCCGGACAATCCTGCAAGTCAAAATTTGTTGCGGAATATTTTTTTGTGACGGTCAAATTCGTCTGATTGAAAAAAGCGGAAGTTTCGCTTATAATGTCAAAAAGATACGAAAGAATATAAATTTTCGTAAAGGAAGGATGACGAAATCTACAAATCGTAAATACCGGCTGAAAAATGAAAGGTGGGTTTTAAATGTCCGTAAAAATGTTTGTGACGGATCTTGACGGAACACTTTTGCCGAGCGGCAAAGAGGTTTCCGCCGAAAATATCGAGGCCGTAAAAAAGATGGATGCCGCCGGAATTACCGTTACGATTGCAACCGGAAGAATGTATCGCGCAGCCTTGCCCGTTGCTCAGGCTTTGGAGGTAAACGTGCCGATAATCACTTATAACGGCGCGTTGATTAAGTCCGTTGACGGTGAAGTTATTCACGGCGAATATTTGCCGGAAAACCTTATCGTTGAACTTGTGAATTTTTTTGAAGAGCGGAATTGGTATCTTCAAAGTTATTCCGGCGACGTTCTGCATATTCCGGCAAGGGACAAATACGCAGTAAGTTACGAAACCGCGCAGGAAGTTGAAGGCATGGTCGTCGGGTGGGACGGCTTGAAAAAATTTACGAAAGAATCTTGCAAAGTTTTGAGCATAACCGACGGAGCTGAAGATACCGACATTCGCGTAAAAGCCGTCAACGAAAAATTTTCCGGAAGGGTTTCCGCTTTCAAATCAAATGCAAATTATGCGGAAATTGTTTTGCCGGGCGTGTCGAAGGCGGCGGCAATTAAAATTCTTGCCGACAAACTCAAAATCGAAAAATCCGAAATTATGGCGATTGGCGATTCCGAAAACGATCTCCCCATGCTCAAAGCTGCGGGAAAAAGTATTGCGATGGGAAATGCCGTCGAAGAAGTCAAAAATGTTTGCGATTTTGTTACCGGAAATTGTGAAGCCGACGGCTTTGCCGAAGCGGTTTATAAATATGTTCTTTAAATCGAAATAATCATGAATCAAACTTGAATAAAGGCGGTGAGACTTGTGGACGAAACCGGAGTCATTGACTATATGAAGAAACTGAAATTGAAAATTGTTGCGGCAATTTTGGGAATGATTGCGTTTGCGGCAATAACGGGTTATATGTTTCAGGACAGAATAGACAACCTGCTTACTTCCGCCGTGGAAAAATTGGTGGTAAAACAAACTTTGTCTTATTCGGTCATGACAAGCGAAAGAATAAGGGGCGGGTTCAGGGATTTGAAACTTGCCGCAAAAGTCATCGAAAAAAATCCGGAGACAATTCCCGTTTTGACCGACGAATTGCGAAAATCTCACTGGGCACACCCGGAAGTCGGTGTAGTCAGATTTTACGGCGACGAAAAAAATCCGGTGAATTTTGAAAAAAGACTTTTTTGGCGCAGTGATGAACTTTTGCGCGGCAAAGATGTCGTAACTTATCATCCCGGCTACGGATTAACTTTAATCACTCCGATTTACACGAACGGGAAAGTAACCGCCGCCGCTTACAAATTTTACAAATCGGAAAGTATCCCCTATATTTTCGGGTTCAGCACTTACGAAAAAACCGGCAGAACTTTTATTGCCGAAAAAGGCTCGACCGTTACCGAAGATTACGATTACACGGAAGAAGAGGAAAAAATTTTCGGCGATTCCAAAATCCGACAGGGCTTTGCCGAAATAAATTATTTGCTTGAAACCGAAAAAGCGGCGGCGCTCGGAGTAAAGACTTTGGGGTTGGGAAGATATTTTATTTTCGGCGCAAACATTCCTCAGACCGATTGCGTGCTGATAGGATATGTTTCCTGGAAAACTTTGGTCGGGGAAATTGCACAAGCCCATCAAATTGTCGTTTCAACCATCGCTTTCATGATTTTGCTTTTCGCAATAGCCTGCGTCTATTTTTTCCGAATTTTGATTAAAGCCGGAGAACGCGACAATCTCGAACAGGCTTGGAGTGCCGCCGAACACGCGAATCGTGCAAAAAGTGATTTCCTTGCAAGTATGTCGCATGAAATTCGCACGCCGATTAACGCGATTATCGGAATGAATGAAATGATAGTTCGGGAAAGCGACGACGAAAATATCAAGAGTTATGCACAAACGGCGGCGGCAGCCGGCGATACCCTTTTGAGTTTGATTAACGATATTTTGGACTTCAGCAAAATTGAATCGGGAAAACTTGAAGTCGTTACGACGGATTACGCGATAACTTCACTGATTAACGATACCGTTTCAATGATCCGCCCGCGTGCCGAAAACAAAAATCTTAAATTTGAAATAAATGTCGATAAAAATTTGCCGGAAGTTCTTTCGGGGGATGTCGTCCGGGTTCGTCAGGTTATCATGAACTTTTTGACAAATGCCGTCAAATATACTCATGAAGGCTCGGTAACTTTCACGATAGGCGGCGAAAGAAAGGGCAAAGACGATTTTATTCTGAAAGTTTCCGTAAAAGATACCGGCATAGGAATAAAGCCGGAAGATTTGAAAAATCTTTTCGTCGAATTTAAGCGTTTCGACATGAGCAAGAATCAAAATATTGAAGGCACCGGTTTGGGACTTGCCATAACTCACAATTTGGTAAAGATAATGAACGGCGATATTGATGTCGGCAGTGTTTACGGCGAGGGCTCAATTTTCACGGTGACTTTGCCGCAAAAAATCGTTAAGGCGGATCCGGTCGGAGATTACGCCGAAAAACTTCAACAACAAAGATCCGAAAGAAAGAGTTACAAAGCGTCGTTTGTTGCGCCGGAGGCAAGAATTTTGATTGTCGATGACAACGAATTGAATTTGAAAGTTGCGGCGGGTCTTATCAAAGATACAAAAATTCAAGTCGAAACCTGTAAGAGCGGCGAAGAATGTTTGGAAAAGATTCAAAAAGAAAAATTCGACGTTGTATTTTTGGATCACATGATGCCGGGATTGGACGGAATAGAAACTCTGCACCGGGCGGAAAATCTCGAAAAGAATTTCTGCAAAAATTCTCCATTCATAGCTTTGACGGCAAATGCAGTGACCGGAGCGCGCGAAATGTTCATAAAAGAAGGTTTCGACGATTACATAAGCAAGCCGATAAATCCGGATATTTTTGAAAATATGCTTTACAAATATTTGCCGACGGAAAAAATTTTCGATCCGGACGAATTTCCCGACGAAGAAATTAAAACGCCCGAAAAAACGGAAGTCAACGAAGTTGAAAAACCGGAGAAAGTTTCGGAAAAATCATCGGAAGAAATTTCCGAAGAAAAGAGCGCAACTTTCAACGGCAAGACAAGCAAGTTGATTGACTTGGAAAAGGGACTTACTCACAGCGGCGGATTTGAGGATATTTATGCGGATTTGATGGAAACTTTCTGCGATCTGCGGGAAGAAAAGCAAGCGGAAATTTTTGAAGCGTTAAATTCCGGAAACATCAAAGACTATACCACGCACGTCCACGCGCTTAAGTCCACCGCCCTGACTTTGGGAGCCGGAGATCTTTCCGCGCTTGCAAAAAGTTTGGAAGATGCCGGGCGAAAGGTTACCGGAGAAAATGATGAGGATGCGGCGGAATTTATAAAATCGAACAATGACAAAATGATTGAAATGTACAATGAGGCCGCCGCCGAAATGCGCAGAATTTTGGAATAAGGAAGATCTTTGAAACAAAATAAAAGTTCCCGAAAGTCTTTCGGGAATCGTTTTTTTTCATCAAAATGGCGGAGGGGGTGGGATTCGAACCCACGGTGGCTTTTGACCACACTTGATTTCGAGTCAAGCACCTTCAACCGCTCGGACACCTC
>CAJOPK010000196.1 GCA_905236255.1 uncultured Selenomonadaceae bacterium
AAAAAGTCTACGAGGACGACAGCGTTATCGCGTTCAAAGACCTGTCGCCTAAGGCTCCGATTCACGTTTTGATTGTCCCGAAGAAACACATTCAAAGCGTAGCGCACTTCCAATCGGAAGATAAAGAACTTGCCGCGCACATTTTTGTTGACGTGGTGCCCAAACTCGCCGCAGACTTCGGAGTTGCCGAAGCGGGTTTCCGCCTCACAATCAACACCGGCAAGGACGGCGGGCAATCTGTTCCGCATCTGCATGTTCACTTCCTAGCCAAAAGAAAAATGACTTGGCCGCCGGGCTAAAACTTTTTGCAAAATAAATCAACCCCTCCCGAAACCGGGAGGGGTTTTTGTTATATGACATCCAAAATTTTTATCATTCTATCGAGTTCAAATCGTAGAAAAAGCCGAATTCCTCTTCCAGCTCTTTTCTTGTGATGTCTGCAGTGGTCAGCGGTTTTTTTGGAGGTACAAGTGGTGCACCATGGAGTCTGAGTGCCCGATCTGCTGAAAATTCGTGCTTGAAATAAATATAGGCATTTGTAGAAGCGTCTTGTTGAAACATATTTTCCGAAAACTCAAAGCTATTTTTTTCAAGAAGTTTTTTTAGTTCAAGTTTCAAAATATAGTGACCGATATCGAATACAGAGACAGGCGGCAAATTTTTGGCGTATGAAGATTTCATTATCAAAGACTGGAATATACTGTGGTGACCTTCTTCTTTCCAATTATTGTAGTCGCGAACCAATTCTTTACAGATATATCTATAGCCTCTCCAATAGCCCCATGCCAGTAAATTTTCGCACTCATTAATTTTTCTCTGCGCATCCTCAACGGCGTCCTTGAATACAAAATCGTCAAAGTCCATTCTCGTCTGAATGACGAAATCGTATTCGTTAAAGGCTTCTTTAATCAAAAGCTTTTCCTCGCCCCTTCTCATAAATTTAAGCGGAAGTGTCGTAGAATCTCTCAGGGCCGAGAAAATAAATTCATATTTCGGGTCATCAAAGACCTTAGCATGGAAGAGAAAAATCATCTCGAAATCTTTGTTCGTTTGATTCTCCAGCGACTTCAACATATTTTTTGTCAAAGGCAACTGTGTTGATAAGAAATCCGGGTCAAAGATATCATACGGGTAGCTGCTTGTACGCCAAGTAAAAAATCTGCTGAAGACGAAATGTTTTACCGCTTTAATACCCGCCATCGGTTCGCGATTAAGTACCTCGTCAACCAATCTTTGCATACGCCATGTTGTAAAGTAATCCATTATAATTCTGCCTCCCGAAAAAACTTTCCCGCTAAGTATACCCCCCCCATATTCATTTGTCAAGCTTTTTTGAAAATTTTCGAGCAGACGATTTAAAAATTTTTTGTACGATTAATCTTTTTCATACATATAAAAAAAGCCTCGCCCGAAAGCGAGACGATTTTAGGTTCCGAATCATTCTATCGATTTTAATTCATGGAAAAATCCGAATTTCTCTTCAAGCTCTTTCTTCGTGATGTCTGCAGTGCTCAGAAGTTTTAGTTTTGACACATTAAAAGATTTGCCCGGATGTACAATTAATTGTTGTTGCGAAAATTCGTGTCTGAAATAAATGTAGGCATCTGTAGAAATATTTTGTTGAAACATATTCTCAGAAAATTCAACACTGTTTTTTTCAAGGAATTCTTTTAAAGAGAGCTTAATCTTTGTATGATTAAAATTGTCGATTACTATAAACGGCAGATTTTTAGCAAATGAAGATTTTAATATCAAAGACTGCAATATTGTGAGATGACCTCCGCCGCCCCAATAACTAAAACAATGATATAACTCGCCATAAATATATTGATAACCTTTACAATAGCCGTATGCCAATATATTATCACACTCGTTTACTTTACTGTGTGTTTCAGCGACGGCGTTTTTGTATACAAAATCGTCAAAATCCATACGCGACTGTATGACAAAATCATATTTTTCGTATGTATCTTTAATCAAACCAGGAATATCACGCTGTTTTATAAATTTAATTGGCAGAGTGGTCGAATTCTTAAGCGTCGTAAAAATAAATTCATATTTCGGGTTGTCAAAAAACTTGGCATTTGGTATGAAAACCAGCTCAAAATCTTTGTTTGTTTGATTTTCCAATGACCTTAAAATATTGTTCGACAAAACCAGTTGCTTCGACAAAAAATTCACGTCAAGAACATTATAAGGAAAATCTCGTCTTTGGTATGGAAAAAATTTGCTAAAAATAAAATGCTTTATTTTCTTATCCGATGTTTCCGCCATCGGTTCGCGGTTGAATACTTCGTCGACCGCTCTTTGCAAATGACGTATCGTGCTATACTCCATGTCCATGCCTCCCAGAAAAAATTT
>CAJOPK010000197.1 GCA_905236255.1 uncultured Selenomonadaceae bacterium
GCGGAATGTTAAATTTTTCCGCAACTTTGCGGACGGCGGCAAGAATTTTGTCGTTAATTTCGTTTTGAATCATGCAGGAATTTGTGTCAATAATTTTGTGAGTGCCGGCGGAATAACAGCCGATCGAAATGCCGGATTTTGTCTTGCCGACCGGAAATTGCATTTTATTCCGGTAACGCAAAGGATTTTCCATACCGAGCGTATCAAAAATTTCAACGTTTTGAAGTTTCCCGATTCTTTGAATTGCGTCCTCAACTTGTCGGCGTTTCCAATCAAGTTGCGCCGGATAACTCAAATGTTGAAGTTGACAGCCGCCGCAATCTTCATAAATCGGGCAAATCGGTTTAACCCTGTCCGGACTTTCCTTAAAAATTTTGACGAGTTTGCCGACGGCGTAATTTTTTTTGACCTCTTCAATTTTTACGGAAACGATTTCGCCCGGCAAGGCACCTTTTACAAAAATCGTGAAGTCCTTAAATTTTCCCACACCTTCACCGGCGGAACCGAGTCCGCTTATTTCAAGTTCGTAAATTTTGTTTGTTTCAACCGGCAACATTTTCAAAACTCCCGTCAAAGATAATTTTTTCAAGCAGATTCATCTTCAAATTTTCGGCAACGATTTTTGCAAGTCTTTCGTAATTTCTCTGCTTTTCGGCGCGAATGTTGCGGGTAAAATTTAAAGGCGGCAGATTTTTTGAAAGTCTGACCGCATTTAAAATTTGCCGGCGGAAATCGTCATTGTCAAAAATCCCGTGAACATAAGTCCCGAAAACATTTCCGGCAGCAACGATTTTACTTTCGTCAATGCCGGAGGTAATTCCGGAATGAATTTCGTAGCCGTCGAGATTTTTTGAATTTATTCGGGCGGCGAGAAATTTAAAATCGACTTCCGGAATTTTTATTTGCCGGGTAAATTTATCGGCGGAAAAAGTCGTTTCAATCGGCAAAAGATTTAATCCGTCAAGTTCCGGAAAATTTGATTCGGTCTTGTCCGGGTCGTGAATCTTTTTGCCGAGCATTTGAAATCCGCCGCAAATTCCGATAACCGGCTTTCCGGATTTTGCAAGTTCGACAATTTTTTCGGCAAATTTGTTTTCGCGAATTTTTATCAAATCTTCCGAAGTATTTTTACTGCCCGGCAAAATTATCAAGTCCGCCGAATTTAATTCTTCCGGCTCCGTCGCATAAAAAAGATTTACGTCCGGCTCTCCGGCAAGACAATCAAAATCGGTAAAATTTGAAAGTTTTCCGAACCTTACGACGGCGATTTTAACTTCCCCGTTTTCGTTTGAAATTTTGTCGTCAAGCGAAACCGAATCTTCATCATCAATCCCGAGTTTTTCGATAAAGGGAATTACGCCGAGTACCGGCTTGCCGGTTTTCTTTTCCAAAAAATCGACGGCGGGCATCAAAAGTTTTATGTCGCCGCGAAATTTGTTTATGACCAAGCCTTTGACAAGATCGCGTTCGTCGGGATCCAAAAGTTCCAGAGTCCCCACAAGTGCCGCCAAAGCTCCGCCCCTGTCTATATCGGCAACCAAAATTACCGGCGCATTCAAATATTTTGCAACGCGCATATTTACAATATCGGTCGCCTTCAAATTCACTTCCGCCGGAGATCCCGCGCCTTCAATTACCAGCAGATCAAATTTTTCGGAAAGATTTTTCAGCGCGTCTTTTACCGCCGAAAACGCCTTCAAAGAATAACCTTCATGATATTGAGCCGCACTCATCGTCCCGACCGGACGACCGTTTATTATTACCTGTGAAGTCGAATTTCCCGTCGGTTTCAATAAAACCGGATTCATTTCGACAGCCGGAATCAAATTTGCCGCCTCCGCCTGTGCAACCTGAGCCCGTCCCATTTCCAAACCGTCCGGAGTAACAAAAGAATTTAACGCCATATTTTGCGCTTTGAATGGAGTTACCCGGAAACCTTTTCGATAAAAAATCCGGCAAAGTGCCGTTGTTAAAATACTTTTTCCGACATGGGAACCCGTCCCCTGAAACATTACGAATTTTGCCATCATATCATTCTCCGCAAGAATTTTTTGCCAAAGCGTTAATTTTTGCCGCAAGCACACCCGCCCCGAAACCGTTGTCGATATTGACGACGGAAACGCCCGCCGCGCAACTGTTGAGCATTGCGAGAAGTGCGGCAAGTCCGTTAAAAGATGCGCCGTAACCGACGCTTGTGGGGACGGCAATAACCGGTGCGGCGGTCAATCCGCCGACCACGCTTGCCAAAGCACCTTCCATTCCGGCAATCACTATTAAAACATTTGCCGACTGAATTTCTTTTATGTGCGCAAAAAGCCGGTGAATCCCGGCAACTCCGCAATCGTAACAGGTACCGACGGCATTACCCCAAAGGTAAGCGGTAAGCCTTGCCTCCTCCGCAACGGGCATGTCACTTGTGCCGGCAGTCAAAATCAAAATTTTTTTCGATTCGTCGCGAATGATACTTTCGTCGCGATCAACGTAAATCATTTTTGAAATTTCGTCAAATTTTGCGTCCGGAATATCGTCTTTCAAAAATTCGTATTTCTCAAGATTTGCGCGGGTTGCGATTAAATTTCCGGAAGAATTTTTATAAAGATGTTTAAAGATTTCGCGCAACTGTTCCTTTGTTTTTCCGGCGGCATATATGACTTCCGGAAAACCCTGCCGAATTTCTCTGCCGTAATCTATTTCGGCAAAACCCAGCCGCTCGGAAGAATACGGCGAAAAATCTTTCAATTTTTCCAATGCCGTTTTTTCGTCAACATTTCCCGCTTTGTAATCATGCAGAAGTTCAATCAAAAATTTTTCCTTCATCAAAATTCTCCCTTTTTTTCACTTCAAATTTTTCCGGATTTTTCGGCTGTGACAAATTTTAACGGTTGTCGGTGCCGGTGTCAATAATTGCGCCCATATCCCGCGATTGGTAATTTCACACAACTCCGAAAAATATTTTCGTTTCAATATTGCGTAAAAGTTTTTTCGCGTGTACAATTCCGGCAAAATGAAAAATTGGAGGTCAGATTGTGGATTTAAACTTTATCGAAATTTTAAAGACGGTAATAATCGGCATTGTCGAAGGGTTGACGGAATGGTTGCCGATCTCAAGCACAGGTCACATGATCCTTGTTGACGAATTCATAAAACTTGACGTTTCAAAGGCTTTTATGGATATGTTTTTGATTGTTATTCAACTCGGCGCAATTATGGCGGTCGTCGTGCTGAATTTTGAGAAACTCAATCCTTTTTCTTCATACAAAAATCGTTTGCAGAAAAAGCAGACGATTCAACTTTGGCAAAAAGTAATTCTCGCCTGCATACCGGCGGCTGCCGTCGGTTTGCCTTTGAACGATTACATGGAAGAACATTTGATGACTGCGGAAGTTGTTGCCGGTGCGCTGATTTTTTACGGGGTGCTTTTTATAATCGTCGAAAATTACAACCGTTACCGCAATCCGCGCATCAATACTCTTGAACGGCTGGATTACAAAACCGCGCTGATAATCGGACTTTTTCAAGTCTTGTCGCTCGTTCCGGGAACATCGCGCAGCGGCTCCACTATTTTGGGCGGAATAATTTTTGGAACAAGCAGGACGGTTGCGGCGGAATTTACATTCTTTTTGGCAATTCCGGTAATGTTCGGGGCAAGTCTTTTAAAGTTGATAAAATTCGGCTTTGATTATTCGGCGGCGGAATTTTTGATTCTTGCAATCGGAATGGTTACGGCTTTCATCGTTTCGGTTCTGTCGATAAAATTTTTGCTCCGGTACATAAAGAAAAATGACTTTACGGCTTTCGGTTGGTACAGAATAATTTTGGGAATAATCGTTCTCGGTTATCTGTTCCTTATCGGAGATCCCGTTTGACTATTTTTTACCAAAAACGCAAAA